>JBFHII010000458.1:0-2808 GCA_041596535.1 Breoghania sp.
CCGTAGGCCTCGCGGTAGTTCACCGTGATCCAGTAGGCGTACAGCTTCGCCGCCGCATAGGGCGAGCGCGGGTAGAACGGCGTCTTCTCGCTCTGCGGCGTCTCCTGCACCAGCCCGTAGAGCTCCGAGGTCGAGGCCTGATAGAACTTCGTGGCCTTTTCCATGCCCAGGATGCGGATCGCCTCGAGAATCCGCAGCGTGCCGATCCCATCGGCGTTGGCGGTGTACTCCGGCGTCTCGAAACTCACCATCACGTGGCTCTGGGCCGCGAGATTGTAGATCTCGTCGGGTTTCGTCTCGGCAATCACCCGGATCAGGTTGGTGCTGTCGGTCAGATCACCGTAATGCATGAAGAAGCGCACGTCCTCTTCGTGCGGATCCTCGTAAAGCTCATCGATGCGCCCGGTGTTGAAGGACGACGAACGCCGCTTGAGGCCGTGCACCACATAGCCCTTCGACAGCAGCAGCCGCGCAAGATACGCCCCGTCCTGCCCGGTGATTCCGGTGATGAGAGCTGTGGGCGCATCCGTCATTTTTGTGTCCTCTGGGCCGCTTCTAACTGGCCATTCGTTCTGGGCATGCACGCGAGTGACTGCGGGTTACCGGCCCCGCACCGCGGAACGGCCCCTGGGGATAACAGATCGACGTTCTAATACGGAGTGCGCGGCTCCGTCACCCCTCAAATGCCGACACGCACGACATCGGGGCTGACGGATGCACGCTGACCGTCAACGCCCATCAAGTTCGACAAATTCCAGCTTGGGCCCTGAAACGCTTTTCCGCGCCACGACCAATTTCGGTTGACGACGCATTCCATCAATCTGATAAACCCCTGTTCTCTCCAGACCAACGGCCCGCCAACATGACGCAGTATTTTCAGTACGATCAGTTCGAAGGCGCATACGGGCGAAAGATCGCCGGTCTCATTCATGTCGGCGCCAACGAAGGTCAGGAGTTGCAGACGTACCTGGACGCCGGAATACGCCACATCAAGCTGTTCGAGCCCCTGAAGGGGCCCTACGAACGCCTTCTCGCCGTGATCGCGACGATCGACGACAACAGCACCATCGAGGCCTACAACGTCGCGCTGGGCGCGGAGGAGAAGACCTCGGACATGTATGTCGCGGACAATGCCGGTGCATCGAGTTCGCTGCTGGAACCGATGGAAAACCAGCGGGTGTGGAAAAAGATCCATTTCGACAGCACCGAGACCGTCAACATCGCGCCGCTGTCGCGCTACCGCACCGCGAACGACCCGCACAACCTGTTGCTCCTCGACGTTCAAGGCTACGAACTGGAGGTCCTGCGCGGCGCGGCCGACTTGATCGGCGGTTTCGACTATGTGATTTCGGAGCTCAACCGCGAAAAGAGCTACAAGGGGTCCGCCGGCGTCGCGGACATCGACCGTTTCATGACCGAGCATGGCTTCCGACGCATGGAAACCTATTGGTTGAGCCGCTACTGGGGCGATGCGCTGTATGTGCGCACGGACCTGGTTCCGGCGTCGAAACTGCCGGTCGAAATCGATCAGAAGAAGCCACGTGGGCTGCTCAAGCGGCTGATATACAGCATCCTGGGCCGCGTTTAGCCCATACCCACGAGCGCCGGACGGATCCGGTGGTTCGATCACCAGGCGGTGCAACAGGAGTTCACGGGTGACACGTCAGATTGTCGGCGAAAAATTCGAATACACGCGCACGCGCTGGATCGAGCAGGCCCTGCAGGCCCTGCCCGCCGATTCCACTTTGCTTGATGTTGGTGCCGGCGAGTGCGCCAATCGCCAGTTCTGTAGTCATCTGAAGTACACGTCCCAGGATATCGCCGAATACGACGGCTCCGGTGATGGCAAGGGCTTGCAGACAGGCGGGTTCGATTTCTCCGCGATCGATATCGTTTGCGATCTTCTCGACATCCCCGAGGAGACGAAATACGACGCCGTGCTGCTGACGGAGGTTCTGGAACACGTGCCGGATCCTGTCGCCTCACTGATGAAAGTGTGCCGGTTGCTGAAACCTGGCGGGATGCTGATCCTGACCGCACCCTTCTGCAGCCTCACGCACTTCGCACCGCATTTCTATTGCACCGGCTTTTCCAGCTACTTTTACCGGCATCACTTGCAGAACGCCGGTCTCGACATAGTCGAGATGACGCCGCACGGCGGCTATTTCGACTGGATCTCGCATGAGGTTGGACGGGTGCAGCGCGTGTACCGACAATATGCGGGCAGGCGCCTCGGGTTCTTCGGCAAGGCGCAATTGTGGCTCACCCGCGCGCTTCTCCGGCGCATCGCCAGGCAGGAGCAGGACTTCACGGGCGAGCCCTCGTCGGAACTGCTGACAAACGGCTACTTCGTGCGCGCGGTGCGCGCGGCCTAGCCGCGCCGCTGACGACACGACTGCTCTCCGTTGTCTTCAGGGTCCGGAGTATCGGCTCGCACCGATCATGAGAACGCGAGGATCCCGGCCTGCGTCTTTGCCGCCCAGCTTGCGGCGAACCGTCGAGACATACCAGCACCTGAGGCTGTCGGTCACCCCGAAGACAGCGAGTCGGTATGAGAGCCGGGCCGCCGCCTCGCGCATGCGCATGATGGCACCCGCCCTGAAGCGTTTGCGCGCCGGTGCAGCTCCCCGCCCGGCGATCGTGTCGATGGTTGAATCGAAGATATTGGATTCGATCGGAGCCGGCACGATGCCGTATGTGGAAAGCCCGTGCTCCCACGGGCGTCTCAGATCCTCATCGACGGGACGCCGCCGCTTGCCGGCACGCTCCAGAAACCGTTCCGCGCCGTGCCGGTTGATCAGGTAGGCG
>JBFHII010000459.1:0-2808 GCA_041596535.1 Breoghania sp.
ACCCGAGCCGCCAAAAGGCTGGGTGCCGACCACGGCGCCGATGGTGTTGCGATTGACATAGACATTGCCGACCGGCAGCCGGTCGACGACCTGCTGCACCGTCGTGTCGATGCGGCTGTGCACGCCCAGTGTCAGACCGAAACCGGTGCTGGCGATGGTCTCGAGCACGGCGCCAAGCTTGGCAGGCGCGTAGCGCACCACGTGCAGAACCGGCCCGAAGACCTCTTCTTCGAGCGCACCGGCCTGATCGAGTTCGATCACGTGCGGCGCGACCCAGGTGCCGCCGGAAAGCGCCCCCTGAGGTGTCGAGCCGGCGTAGACAACTTTCTGCGTCTTGCCCATCGCCGCGATATGGCCATCCAGCCGCGCCTTCGCCTCCGCGTCGATGACCGGACCGATGTCGGTGGCCGGATCGCGCGGATCGCCCAGCGTCAGCACGCTGGCGGCGCCCGCGATCATCTCGATCATCTTGTCAGCGACCTCGTCCTGCACGAACAGCAGGCGCAGCGCCGAGCAGCGCTGACCGGCCGAGCGGAACGCCGACATCACCACGTCATCGGTGACCTGCTCGGGCAGGGCCGTCGCGTCGACCACCATGGCGTTGATGCCGCCGGTCTCCGCGATCAGCGGCACGATCGCCCCGTCCTTCGCCGCCAACGCCCGGTTGATGGTCCAGGCGGTTTGCGTGCTGCCCGTGAAGGCGACGCCCGCCACGCGCGGATCGTTGACCAGTGCCGCGCCGATGCGCCCGTCTCCGGGCACCAGGTGCAGCGCCTCTGCGGGCACGCCCGCCTCATGCAGCAGCTTGACCATCTCGAAGGCGATCAGCGGCGTCTGCTCCGCCGGCTTGGCGATCACCGCGTTGCCGGCGACCAGCGCCGCGACGACCTGGCCGGTGAAGATCGCGAGCGGAAAGTTCCACGGCGAGATGCAGACGAACGTGCCGCGGCCACGATAGCGGAAGCGGTTTTCCTCGCCCGTGGGACCGGGCATCAATGTGCCCGCACCGAACAACCCGCGTGCTTCGGCGGCGTAGTAGCGGCAGAAATCGACCGCCTCGCGGATTTCCGCCAGCCCGTCAGGCAGCGTCTTGCCGGCTTCGAGCGCCAGCAGCGCCATCAGCCGGTCGCGGTTTCCCTCGATCAGGTCGGCGGCACGCTCCAGCGCCTGCGCGCGGTCTCCGACGGGCCGGCGCGACCACGCGCGGAATCCCTGCTCGGCAATGGTGAATGCCGCCTGGACCTCGTCTTCACGCGCCTCGGTGACGGTGCCGGCAACCGTCACCCCGTCGACCGGGGAGCGAACCGGATGCGCGACGCCGCGTCCCCGTTTGCCGCCGATCAGCGGCACGGCCTCCAGCGAAGGGCCACCGTCTCGGGCCATGCCGGAAAGCAGCGCATCGCGCTCAGCCTGGCAGCCGAACTCGAGCCCGGCAGAGTTGCGCCGCGCGCCATAGAGATCGCCGGGAAGGGGCACGGCACTGTGACGCGCGTGGCTGCCACCATCGAGCGCGACCTCCGGGTCCTCCAACAGCTTCGACACCGGGTAGGCCGGATCCCCGACCACCGCAACGAACGAGGAGTTGGCCCCATTCTCGAGCAGGCGGCGGACCAGATAGGCGAGCAGGTCGCGATGACCGCCAACCGGCGCATAGATGCGGCAGGGATGACCATCCTTCTCGGTGACCGTCCGATAGAGCGACTCGCCCATGCCGTGCAGGCGCTGGAACTCGAAATCCTTCGATCCGGCGGAGAACTCCAGCACCTGCGCAACGGTCACCGCATTGTGGGTGGCGAACTGCGGGAAGATGTGCCGGCCCGCCGCAAACAGCCGCTTGGCGCAGGCCGCATAGTTGAGATCCGTCGCGGCCTTGCGGGTGAACACCGGGAAATCGGCCAGCCCCCGCTCCTGCGCGCGCTTGATTTCCGTGTCCCAATAGGCGCCCTTCACGAGACGCAGGCTGATGCGCCGATTGCCAGACGCCGCCAGGTCGCGCACCCAGTCGATCACCGCGCCGGACCGCTTCTGATAGGCCTGCACCGCCAGCCCGAATCCGTCCCAGTCGGCCAGCGCCGGATCGCGCAGGGTCGCGGCGAGAACATCGAGCGAGACCTCGAGCCGGTCGGCCTCTTCGGCGTCGACGGTAACGTTCAGATCCTTCGCCTTGGCAAGCGCCGCCAGTTCGGCGAGCCTCGGCGCCAGTTCGCGCACGAGCGCGTCGCCCTTCACCGCCTCGAAACGCGGATGCAACGCGGAAAGCTTGACCGAAATGCCGGGCCGCTGGTGCAGCTCCTTGCCCGTCGCCTTGCGGCCGATCGTGTTGATGGCGTCAGCGTAGGCGGCAAAATAGCGTTCCGCGTCCTCGGGCGTGCGCGCGCCTTCGCCCAGCATGTCGTAGGAGTAGCAATATCCCTTGCTCTGCTGCGTCTTCGCCCGGTCCAGCGCCGAAGAGATCGTCTCGCCCAGCACGAATTGATGACCGAGAATCCGCATCGCCTGGCGCGTCGCCGTACGCAAGGCCGGCATGCCCATCCGCTTGACGAGGCTCGCCACGATGGTTTCCGGCGTGTCGCCGGGATGCAGCAGCCGCGCGGTGATGCCCAGCGCCCACGAGGAGGCGGACACCAGCCAGGTATCGGACTTGGCCTGATGGTCGGAGAATTGCGCCGCCGCGAGCTTGTCCTCGATGAGCTTGTCGGTGGTCGCCGCGTCGGGCACGCGAAGCAGCGCTTCGGCCAGCACCATCAGGGCGAGGCCTTCGCGGGTCGACAGGCCGTATTCGCGCAGAAAGTCCTCGACGCCGCCCAA
>JBFHII010000460.1:0-2807 GCA_041596535.1 Breoghania sp.
CGTCTGAAAGATGACGGCGCCGGGTACTCCGGAACGGATGGATCTGAGCGGGAATGAAATACGCCGCCCGCTTCAGAGACGTTTTTCAAGGGCCTGTCGCGCATCCGCCGTGCGGCATCTCCTGATCCGTATCCCGGCGTTTGCGCCCGGGTACACCGGTTTCCACGATCCAGCGATCGCCGGAAATGCAGCGGATGTCCGATGGGGCCGACGGCCTCGACCGGATGCCGGACTTCCGGATTGCTCCGGAGCGTGTTTTCGACCGTTGGATCTGCTCCGTGCGGTCGTGCGGCCCGATGGGAAGGGCGTCCGACGGAATATGCGCCGAATGCGGTGCCGCACCTGGAGGGGAGCGCGGCGCCCGGGCGGTTTGCCGACGCGGGCGGTTGTCTGCGCACATCGGGCGGGCCGATCGGCGACGATCAGATTGAATGAATTGCTGGCGGTGGCTGTCGGGCGCGATCCGGCCGATCCGTCTGAAGGGCATCTGCGGAAAGACAAACCGAACGGATCGCACGCACATGCTTCAACACTGTAAATCAGGGGCGGCTTCCTGGCGAAATACGGGCTCGTCTTCGCCGGCGTCGCTTTTGAGGGGGCTATGAGACATGGCAGTACAAGATAGCCTGGAAACCTCGACGGCCACCCAGACATCGATCATCTATGATCCGAAGATCCGCGCCATTTTCTTTCAGGTCCTCGCCTTGGTCCTGCTGGTCGCGTTCTTCTCCTGGATCACCTACAACACGATCGAGAATCTGGCACGCCTGGACAAGAAATCCGGTTTCGGGTTCCTGTTCGACACCACCGGTTTCCAGATCCTGACGACGCTCGGGACCTATATGGTCGATTTCAGGATCGGCGTATCCACGTACCTGGACGTCTTCTGGATAGGCGTCGTCAACACGCTTGCGGTCGCCGTGATCGGCGTCATCGGCGCGACAATCCTGGGCTTCGTTCTGGGCATCATGCGCCTTTCGCACAACGTCGTGCTGGGCGGGTTCTCGATGATCTATGTCGAGGCGCTGCGCAACGTGCCGCTGCTGCTGCAACTGTTCTTCTGGTACCGCATCCTGATCGAGCAACTGCCCAACAAGCGTGACGCTGTCACGGCGTTCTACGGCCTGGTGGGGATCAACAAGACCGGGCTCTATGCGCCGGTACCGGTGCTGGAGCAGGGGTTCTGGATGACAGGCCTGATGTTCTTCGTCGGCATCGCGGGCGCGATCCTGCTCAACAGGTGGTCGGCCAAGCGCCAGGCCCTGACGGGGCAGCGCTTCCCGGTGCTCTGGGGCGCCTTCGGCCTGATCATCGGCTTGCCGCTGGTCGTCTTCGTGCTCAGCGGCTCGCCGCTGATGTGGCAGATTCCCGCGTTCGTGACCGATGGCCCGATGCTCAAGCGCGGCTATACCGCCGGCGTCGGCATGGTCATCAAACCGGAAATGATCGCCGTCTGGCTGGCGCTGACGCTCTACACCGCGTCGTTCATCGCGGAAATCGTGCGTGCCGGGATCCTGGCCATCAGCCACGGCCAGTCCGAAGCCGCCCACGCGCTGGGGCTTCGCGCCGGACCGACGTTGCGGCTGGTGATCATCCCGCAGGCGATGCGCGTGATCATTCCGCCGCTGACCAGCCAGTATCTCAACCTGATCAAGAACTCCTCGCTCGCCGTGGCGATCGCCTACCCCGACGTCGTGTCGGTGTTCGCCGGAACCGCGCTCAACCAGGTCGGACAGGAGATCGAGATGATCTTCATGATGATGCTGGTCTACCTGTTTTTCTCGGTCGTGACCGCGTTGTTCATGAACTGGTTCAACAGTCGCATGAAGCTGGCAGAGCGTTGAGGGGATGGCCATGAACACGCAAGAAATCGGCTATGTGCGCACCGAAGAAGCGCCCGTTCTGCCGCCGCCGCCCGGTGAAATCGGGATCCGCGGCTGGCTGTGGAAGTACCTGTTCTCGTCGATGTCGAACTTCTCGACGGCAGGGGCGTCGGTGATTTCCATCCTGATGATCATCGCGACGATCGCGATGTCGTACTTCCTGCTGTCGCAGATCTGGACGGTGATCAACTTCGCCTTTGTCAATGCGACATGGACGGATCCCGAGGGGCTGAAGCGGGAGGCCTGCATGCCCAATACGGGTGCCTGCTGGCCCTATGTGACGGCCAACTGGAAGGTCTTCATCTACGGCCGCTATCCGGATCCCGAGGTCTGGCGGGTCAACATCGTCTATGGTCTCGGCATCCTGGGCATTGCCTGGATGATGATCGAGGGCATGCCGAAGCGGCCGCTGGTGGCGCTGCTGATGCTGACCGTTTTCCCGGTGGTGTCCTTCGTGCTGCTGACGGGCGGCCACATCGAGATCAGCACCGGGTTCTGGATCTTCTGGCTCACGGTCAGTGTCGTGCTGCTCGGCTTGTGGGCGGCCACGAGGGCGGGGATCGGCGGCGACGGGCTCGCCGCCTTCAGCGGCTTCTTCATGGTCGTCGGGGGATTCTTTGGTGGCGCCGCCGTGGCGCTTGCCGTGATGAGCTTCGATTTCGGCCTCGAGCACGTCGAGACGGCGCTGTGGGGCGGCCTGCTGGTGACACTGGTGGTCGCGGTGACAGGCATCGTGGCATCGCTGCCGCTGGGCATCCTGCTGGCGCTGGGGCGCCGGTCGACCCTGCCGATCATCAAGATCCTGTCGGTGCTGTTCATCGAGTTCTGGCGCGGTGTGCCGCTGATCACCGTGCTGTTCATGTCCTCGGTGATGCTGCCGCTGTTCCTGCCCGAAGGCACGGACTTCGACAAGCTGCTGCGCGC
>JBFHII010000461.1:0-2769 GCA_041596535.1 Breoghania sp.
GGAGCGCGAAATCACATCGCTTGCCGCCCTTGGAGGCCATTTTGCGGCCCTGGGCGAACCCGACTACCCACCCCAGCTGCGCCACATCGACGGCGCCCCGCCGATGGTTTCCATTCTGGGTGGAGAGACCACCCGCCGCCACCGCACAGTGGCAATCGTGGGCGCCCGCAACTGTTCGCTGGCAGGCCGCAAGCTCGCCGGCGCCCTGGCAAGCGACCTCGCCGACGCGGGCTACGCCGTCATCTCCGGACTGGCGCGCGGGATCGATGCCTCCGCCCACGAAGCGGCTCTGAGCGGCGGCACCATCGCGGTGTTCGCGGGCGGACTGGATATCATCTATCCGCCCGAACACGAGGACCTTGCCGCGCGCATTGTGGCAAACGGCGGCGCACACGTGAGCGAGATGCCGATTGGCTGGCAGCCGCGAGCACGCGACTTTCCCCGCCGCAATCGACTGATCTCGGGCATCAGCGCCGGAATCGTGCTGATCGAGGCTGCCCGCAAGTCCGGCTCCCTGCACACGGCCCGTTTCGCGCTCGAACAGGGACGCGACGTGCTGGCGGTACCCGGATCCCCGCTGGATCCCCGCTCGGAAGGCTGCAACGCCCTGATCCGTGACGGCGCGGCGCTGGTCCGTAACGCCGAAGACGTCATCGCCGCGCTGGATACCGCGGCGCCACCGCCGCCGGCCCCGCCGCTGGTCGAGGAAGACGATACCGAAAGCACGCTGGGGGCAATGGATGTGGCCGATGACGCCCGCCAGCAGGTCATCCAGGCGCTTGGTCCCACGCCCGTCGGCGTCGACGAGTTGATCCGGCACACCGGCCTGCCACCGGCAACCATTCACATCATTCTTCTGGAACTGGAGCTCGCCGGCCGTCTGCAGCGCCATGTCCCCAACCAGATCTCGCTGATCGGCGACTGCTGAACATCCGTGCCCGCACAATCAGATCTGGCCGCGTCCGAAAAACGATCTGCGGCGTGGAGGCGGATCCGGCGGCTGGTCCTTGTCCGGGGACGGAGCGGGCCGCCGCCCCGGTGGCGCCGGCGCCGCCTTGGTGTTCTCCAGTTGCGCCTCCGCTTCCAACCGCGACATATCGAGCAGATAGGCGAGAAAGCCGAACTGCGACCGGCTGGCCAGATCACGCAACTCACGGCACATGCGGGCGATATAGGCTGCATCGCTTCGATCGGCGTCAGGAGCTCGCGGCTTCATATCATTCCCCATTCAGCTCAGGGTAGCAGCGCGGGACGCCGCGCCCTGCCGTCGACCCGGCACCTTGGGCGATCCGTGCACGGTCACGGTGCGCATTCGAGATGCCGACAAATCGGAGCGGTGAAAGCGCGGGGCGGTGTTCGCGCGCTCCCGGCGCTTCATTCACGCGCCACTGATATTATTACGTGCATACAAACAACGATACAACCTTAGAGGTTATTCCGGCCGATTGAGCCCGGAACGATCGCCCGCATGGGTCCTCCCGCACCCGTCCGGGACACCGCCCTTGCGCCGGCTTGTGCAAGACGCCATTTGACACCGCACGCCCGATCTTGGAATGTCCATCCGAATCATTCCATCGCCTGAGTAAGCGGACAAGGCATTGGCAATGACTGGAGCGCGCCGGAGCATCGGTTTCCGTCGCGGATTTTCCAATCGTTGAATCAAACAGTTAGCGCTTGAAATTGGCCAATCGGGGCAGATCCGCCCGGCAGGCCCTCCCGTCTGGATTGTTCCGCTGGGTCTCGGCTGAACCGAAACATTTTCTGGAAATCAATGAACCTCGTCATCGTTGAATCGCCCGCCAAGGCAAAAACCATCAACAAGTACCTCGGGTCCGAATACACGGTCCTGGCCTCCTATGGTCACGTCCGAGATCTGCCGCCCAAGGATGGCTCCGTACGCCCGGACGAGGACTTCGACATGTCCTGGACGGTCGATACCAAGTCGCAGAAGCGGCTCAGCGACATCGTCAAGGCGCTGAAGGGGTCCGACCGGCTCATTCTCGCGACCGATCCGGATCGCGAAGGCGAGGCAATTTCTTGGCACGTTCTGCAGGTGCTGAAGGAGAAGAAGGCACTCAAGGACCAGCAGGTCCAGCGGGTTGTCTTTAACGCCATCACCAAGAAGGCCGTGCTCGAGGCGATGGAGCACCCGCGTGACATCGACGTGCCGCTGGTCGACGCCTATCTGGCGCGCCGCGCGCTCGACTATCTCGTCGGCTTCACCCTGTCTCCGGTGTTGTGGCGCAAGCTTCCCGGCGCCCGCTCCGCCGGCCGCGTGCAGTCGGTCGCCCTGCGGCTGGTTTGTGACCGCGAAAACGAAATCGAGGTCTTCGTCAGCCAGGAATACTGGTCGCTGCTCGCCAACCTGAAGACGCCGTCCGGCGATCCCTTCCAGGCCCGCGTCACCGGCTTCGACGGCAAGAAGATCACCCGCCTGGACATCGGCTCGGAAGCCGAGGCCACCGCCATCAAGACGGCGCTCGAGAACGCCGGCTACTCGGCGACCTCGGTGGAATCGAAGCCCGCCAAGCGCAATCCGTACGCGCCTTTCACCACCTCGACGCTGCAGCAGGAAGCCTCGCGCAAGCTCGGCTTTGGCGCCGCCCGCACGATGCAGGTCGCGCAGCGGTTGTATGAAGGCATCGAGCTCGGCGGCGAGACCGTCGGCCTGATCACCTACATGCGAACGGACGGCGTGCAGATCGCCGGCGAGGCCATCGACAGCGTGCGCAAGGTGATCGCCAGTGAGTTCGGCGACAAGTACCTGCC
>JBFHII010000462.1:0-2761 GCA_041596535.1 Breoghania sp.
ACGTCGTCCAGACGGGCTATCCAGACGCCCGTTCTCATGGCTTTCCAGCAGCGCAGAAGTTCGGCCACGCCCTGAAGGATCAGTAGCCCTCCGGCCACCGGGATCAGGGTCTTGAAGAAGTAGATTTGGATGCGCGCGGGACTGTTCCAGCTGACCTCCTTGTAGCGCCAGCTGTCCGAGGCGATCTCCATGCCGTACCAGAACAGCGCCAGCATGCCGGGGAAGAAGAACAGCAGGTAGAGAAGGAAGTCGATCCGCGCCTGCCATCGCGTCGGGAAGAGCCGGTAGAGCACGTCGCCGCGGACATGGGCGTCCTGCGCCAGGGCATAGGGCCCCGCCATCAGAAACAGCGCGCCATACATCTGCACCATCATGTCGAAGGCCCAGACAGTTGGCGCGTTCAGCACGTATCGGACGAAGACCTCGTAGGATACGGAGAATGTCAGAAGGAGGATGCACCACCCGAAGGCGCGTCCTACCCAGACGCTCAGGCCTTCAATCGCATATATGATCTTGCTCACGTTTGCTTTGTCCCCTGCAGCACCATGGGGACGGGGGCCATAAGATGGTCCCCGTCATTTCTTGGTTTTATTATGTATAATCAGCCGAAATAGTGGTTGTAGGCGAGCTTGTAGTCCGGCTGGTTGAGGTTCAGGTAGCCCATCACATTCTTGGCGTAGGCTTTCTGTGAATCGACCACCTTGGCGAAGAAGGGATCTTCTTCCGCGATCCGGTCGATGACCACATCCCAGGCGACCAGCTGGTCGGCCATGACGCTGTCCGGCGTGCGGTAGACGTTCACGCCCTGCTCGTCGCGCAGGGTGTTGAGGTCGTCCGCATAGCGCTTGGTGTTGTGCCAGTAGAAATTGGAGTTCTCAGCCTCGGATGCGTATTTGAGGATCGCCTTGTGCTCATCCGGAAGCGCTTCGTACTTGTTCTTGTTGAAGGTGATCTCGAAGAACTCCTGGCTCTGGTGGAACGACGCCAGGTGGTAGTGCTTGGACACGTCCTGCATGCCGAAGTCGCGATCCGAGGTCGGATTGTTGAACTCGGCCGCATCGATCAGCCCGGATTTCATGGCAGGCTGGATTTCGCCGCCCGGAAGCTGCACCACCGACATGCCCATTTCCAGAAGCACGTCCGCGGCAAGGCCCACGGTGCGGTACTTGAGGCCCTTCATCTGCGCGGCGTCGGTGATCTCCTCCTTGAACCAGCCGAGCGGCTGTGCCGGCATCGGGCTGTTGAAGAAGGACACGACGTTGAGGCCGAGCGACGCCATCAACTCGTCGAAGAGTTCCTGTCCGCCGCCATAGTTGACCCAGCCCAGCACTTCCTGCGAGGACCAGCCGAAGCACGGACCGGTGCCGAACAGCGATGCGGTCTTGGACTTCGAGTACCAGTAGGCCGGCACATAATGCGCGGCATCCAGCACGCCGCGGTGCACGGCGTCCTGCATCTGGCTGGTTTTCACCACCGAGTCCACGGACAGCAGGTCGATCTTGAGGTCGCTGCCGGCCATGGCGAGAACCCGGTCGACGTAGGACTTGGCGTTCTCGAGAAAGATGCCGCCGCCCCAGGCCGCCTGCATCTTCAGCACGGTCGGTTCTGCCCGCGCAATTGCGGGTGCGGCGAGCGTACCGGCAGTGGCCGTCGCAGCAAGCGCGCTGCCCTTCAGAAACCGTCTCCGGTTCAGAGTTCCAGTCATGATTTCCTCCCGTTTAAACCGGCGCCTTTTCGCAGCGCCCTCAATGTTAAACGTTGAAACCTAAGCACCATCGCAGCGGAAGAACAAGTGCTGCAGATTGTTTTGCTGCGCCGCACTAAATAGATTCTGCGTCAGTTTGAAATATTGTTGATTGATCATTTTTTATATTCGAGTTGAATGCTGCAGGTGCGAGTATGTGTTGCAATGCGCGCATGGTCGCCGAGCCCGATGGCAAGGCGAGGGATCCTGCGGCTGATACCGGTCACACACGGTGCGAGTCCCGAGGATCCGACAGGCGCGCGGAACATGTAAACCGACACCGGCCGGGGACGGGATCCTGGCGATTGCCGGCAAGAGACAATCGGCAGATTGCCGTTTTCCCGTATGCGGTTAGAAACGTGCAAGCCGCGCGGGCGCGCGCGCCGAAGGCCCCGAGCCGGCTGCCGTCCGCCGGTTGCGGTCTGGCGTCATCGGGGCAAGGGGTGTGGATCGGGCCCTTGCGATGCGATGCCTGTCAGCGCACGCGCGGGTGCCGCGACCGGGCTCCATTCGTTCCCGCGCCGGAAGATTTTTTATAGCCGGCGCGCGCCGGCATGCGCCGCATTCTTTCGCCTGGCGGGAAGCAGTTTCAATGGCTGGGGCAAAATAACATCTGTGTGTAGACCACGCGACGCGGCGGTGCACCGGTGCGAGGCGGCAGGGCGGGCACGCGGCGCGTGAAGCCGGCGCGATGGCTGGCGGGCCATGCGTCGCATTGCCATGCGTGACAGGGCGGCGGTCCTGCATCACAATTGCCGCATGAAAGAACCAGAAGACATGGCGGTGCGTGAAGCGCCCGTATCCGCGCCCGGCGGCGAATCGGCGGACGCCGGGTCGGTCCCATCCTCGGGCGAGCTTTTTGCGCCGCATCCGCTACGGCAGCTGGTGCTTGGCGAGATGCACGCGCGGCCGTTCCAGCTCGTGGAGACGCCGCGGGTCTTTCTGCACTACGGCTTTGCCACGGACGATGATGCCGCCCAGGCCGACAGGGAATGGTTCAAGGGGTTCTGCCGGGCG
>JBFHII010000463.1:0-2760 GCA_041596535.1 Breoghania sp.
CATGATCGCCAGCGCGCTTCGGGCGGACAAGGACCGGGTCAGGGTGATCTGTCCCGACGTCGGCGGCGGCTTCGGGCCACGCGGACACGTCAATCCCGAGTTCATCGCCATTGCGTGGGCTGCCAAGCGCCTGGGCCGACCCGTGAAATGGACGTCTACGCGCAACGAAGCCTTCTCAAGTGATTGGCAGGCCCGAGACGTCGTGTTGAAAGGCGAACTGGGCGTGATGGCTGACGGGCGCATCAACGCATACCGCCTGACCGTGCTCGGCAATATCGGCGCACATACGATTTGCTTTGCGCCGCCTGCCAATTCATCGAGGCTGATTACAACCGTCTACGACATCGCCGCGGCCAGCCTTGATATTCGCGTCTACCTGACCAACACGCTGCCCGTTCTTCCGTATCGCGCCGCCGGCCGCCCGGAAATCCACTACGCAATCGAGCGGCTAATCGATATGGCGGCCAACAGGATCGGCGTTGACCGGCTGGCGATGCGCCAGCGCAACCTGATCAGCCGCGCCTCCATGCCGTTCAAGACTGCAATGGGCTTGACCTATGATGTCTGCGCCTTTGAAGAGGCGCTGGACAAGGTATGCGAGTTGATCGACTGGGACGGCTTCGAAAGCCGTCGCGAAGACGCTCGTTCGCGGGGCCGTCTGCGCGGTATCGCCGTCGCTCCCTTCGTCGAGACGCCCGTCGGGGCACCGTTCGAGATGGCCCGGCTTGAAATCGGCGCTGACGGAGACACCACGATCTACGCGGGAACCCAGGTGCATGGTCAGGGGCATGAGACCACCTATGCACAGGTTGTCAGCGATCTCCTTGGCATTCCGTTCGAGAAAATTACCCTCGCACCGGGTGACAGCGCGAAGCTGCCCATTGGCGGCGGCACCCATTCGGACCGTTCCATGCGCATGGTGGGCACCCTGCTCCACGAGATATCCGGGGACATCATCGCGCAGGCGACGCCGGTTGCGGCCAAGTTGCTTCAGGCGGAAGTGGACGACATTACGTTCTCGAACGGCAAGTTCCGCGTTGGGGACAAGGGACAGGAAGTTACCATTCTGGATGTCGCCGCGACTTTTTCGGAGTTTGACGGAGAGTCCCGCTTCCTCAGATCGACCGCCGAAAAGCAGGGCCGGATCAGCGCCTTCCCGTACGGGGCTTCAGCGGCGGAGGTCGAGATCGATCCGGAAACAGGAGAGCTCTGCTTGGTGAACTGCTGCATCGTCGATGATTGCGGCGTTCCGGTGAACCCGATGATCGTGGAAGGCCAGGTGCACGGCGGCATCGTACAGGGGGTCGGACAGGCCCTCGGTGAGTGCCTGACCTATGATTCCGAAACCGGACAGATAGTGAGCGGATCATTCATGGATTACATGATGCCCCGCGCCGACCAGTTCCCGTCTTTCAAGGTCGCCTCCGTTCACATCCCCACGGAAGGCAACCCGCTGGGAATCAAGGCCGGCGGCGAGTCGGGAACCGTGCCGGCGCTGGCCATCACGGGCAACGCCGTGATGGATGCGCTGTCGGGCTTTGGGATCAGCCATGTCGACATGCCGTTTACCTCCAACACCATCTGGAAGGCGATCCAGCACGCAGAACGGTAATCCGGTAACGTTGTCAGCGTGACGACATTACATTCGACAGGATGTTGCTGGCGAAACTGATGGCGGCGCGGCGGTCCATGTGCAGGGCCTCATTCAGGTATTCCTTGATCAAGCGCAGCGCTGCCATCGAGTTCTCAGACAGCCTGTCGGTCAGTTCGTTGACCGCAGAATCCAGTTCGGCCTCGGGCACGATCTTGCTGGCAATGCCGAACTCCCGTGCCGCAGAGGCATCGATCTCGTCCCTCGAATAGACCAGGTAGGCCATCGCCTTCCTGGGCACGCGGTCGCGGAAGGCGGTCATAACCAAGGCAGGCGGGATATCCCGGTTCATCTCGGGTACGCGAAAACGGGCGTTGTCCGCGACAATTGTGATGTCGCAAAGGGCAGCGAGGGCACAGCCCATGCCGTCGGCCATTCCCTGCACGACACCGATGATCGGAATCGGCGTTTCAAGGAAGCTGTCATAGAACCGCAACGCCGGATCGGTGTTGTTCGTGCGGATGCCAAGCGCAGTCGTTGCGCCGTCCTCATGCAAACCCTTGGTGTCACGCCCGGTGCAGAAATCGGGCCCGTTGGCGCGAAGCACAATTGCCTTGCTGCCATCCTCGGAGGCGGCCGCGAACAATTCCGACAACCGCGCGCCCATCGCGCTGGAGACCCTGTTGCCCTCGGTCGGGCGGTTCAGGGTGATGGTGGTTACGTCACCATTTCTGGAATGCAGCAGGATATCGTCCATGGGCCAGTTTTCCTCTTGATGTTCGGATGAATCGCCGCTCCCGGCGAGTCCCATCGCCGGAAAGCCATTTGCAGAAATGCCGTTCCACCTGCGCCTGCTTCGGTGCTTGGCAGTCTCGACCCGGACGCAGGCTCATTGCGCCTCGCGGCGGCGCATCCAATCGGTCCAGATCCGGGCCGGCGTAACGGGAAGCGACAGGGGGCTGGAGCATTGCCCCTGCATTGCATCGACAATTGCATTGGTACAGGCCGCGAGCGCGCCGGCCACGCCGGATTCACCTGCTCCCTTCACCCCAAGCGGGTTCGTCGTGCAGGGAATGCAGACATGCTCCACGGTAAAATTCGGCAACTTGTCGGCGCGCGGCATGAAGTAATCCATGAAGGATGCGCTCAGCAACTGGCCGGAATCATCA
>JBFHII010000464.1:0-2718 GCA_041596535.1 Breoghania sp.
CAGCCAAGTGCCGGCGTACTGCAGGCTGGCGTAGAAAAAGAACACGCTGCCGATGATGAAGGCCACCGCCGCGAGAAACTCCACGAGCGTCCGCGCCATCTCGTAACGCGTCACGGTATCCCGGTGGTCCGAGGACCGGTCACGCAGGGTGTGGTCGAACAGTTTCGGCACCGGCGTCTCCCGTTGCGGGTGTGGCGATTGCGCAGTCATGGCGATGGCTCAAGGTCTACCGGGCTCCGGGTCTCGCGTCGCTCGCCCGTAATGACATCCAAGGCCAATCATCCTCCGCCAGCAACTGGCTGCTAAAACTCAATGCCTTCCTGCGGCTTCACGCCGGAGCGGAAGGGATGCTTAATCTGGGTCATCTCGGTGACCAGATCGGCGATCTCGATCAGCTCGTCCTTGGCGTTGCGCCCGGTGATGACGACATGCACGTCGTTCGGCTTCTCGTTCTTGAGAAACTCCACCACCTCGTTGATGTCGAGATAGTCATAGCGCAGCACGATGTTGAGCTCGTCCAGCAGCACCAGCCGGTGCTCGCGCGAGCTGATCAGCTGCTTGGCGACTTCCCACGCCTCCCTGGCCGCCGCGATGTCGCGCTGCCGGTCCTGGGTCTCCCAGGTAAAGCCGTCGCCCATGCGCTTCAGCGTCACCAGGTCATCGAAACGGCCGAGCGCGATACGTTCTCCGGTGTCGATACGGCCCTTGACGAACTGCACGATGGCCACCTTGTGACCGTGGCCGAGCGAACGGAACACCATGCCGAAGCCGGCGGTCGACTTGCCCTTGCCCTTGCCGGTGTGAACGATCAAGAGGCCCTTCTCGATCGTCTTGGTCGCCATGATCTTGTCGCGCGCGGCCTTCTTCTTCTTCATCTTCTCCGCATGGCGCGCGTTGAGTTCCTCCTCGGTCATGTCCTGCTTGCTCATGAGGCCGTCTCCTTGGGTGTGCGGCGCGCCAGCGCGCTCAACTGATCATAGGCGCTGTTCGACCGCGGCTTCCAGAGACCACGGTCCACGGCGTCCTTCAAACGCTCGGCAATCTCGGCGAGCGCCGCCGGGTTTGCATCGGCAATGAAATCGCGCACGGCGGCGTCTTCCAGGTAGGCCGCGTGCAACTGATCGAAGTGATGATCCTTCACCGCCCGCGTGGTGGCGGCAAACGCATAAAGGTAGTCGACGGTGGCGGCGATCTCGAAGGCGCCCTTGTAGCCGTGCCGCATGACGCCGGCGATCCATTTCGGATTGGCCGCGCGTCCGCGCACCACACGGGCGATCTCCTCGTCCAGCGTGCGGATGACCGGACGCTCGGGTCGAGAGTGATCGTTGTGGAAGACCCGAGGCGCCTCGCCCTTCAGCGTCTCGATGCTGGCCGCCAGCCCGCCTTCGAACTGGTAATAATCATCGCTGTCCAGCAGGTCGTGCTCGCGGTTGTCCTGGTTCTGCACCACCGCGTCCGTCTGGCGCAACCGGCTCTCAAGCTCGGTCCTTGCATCCGCACCCTGCACGGCCCCGCCATAGGCATAGGAACCCCAGGTCAGGAAGGCATCGGCGAAATCGGCCCGCTCCTCCCAGATGCCCTCGTCGATCAGCGCCTGCAATCCCGCGCCATAGGCGCCGGGACGCGATCCGAACACCCGGAAGGCCGCGCGATGGCGCGCGGTATCCGCATCCATCCCGTCGGCCGCGAGGCGCGCCGCGTCGGTTCGCACCCGGACCGCGATGGGGTTGGCGTCTTCCGGTTCGTCGAGATCCGCGACGGCGCGCAAGGCGCTGTCGAACAGATCTATCTGGTGCGGAAAGGCGTCGCGGAAAAATCCGGAGATGCGCAAGGTGACATCCACGCGCGGCCGCCCGAGCCGGGCAAGCGGCACGATCTCGAACCCGGTGACCCGGCCCGAACCGGGCTCCCAGACGGGCGCCGCGCCGATCAGCGCCAGCGCCTGCGCGATGTCGTCGCCGCCGGTGCGCATGTTCGAGGTGCCCCAGGCGGTCAGCGCGATTGCCTGCGGCCAGGCGCCTTCCTCCTGGAAATAGCGCTCGATAAGCCGCTCGGCGGACAGCTGTCCCAGAGCCCAGGCGGTCTCGCTGGGAACGGCGCGCACATCGACGGAATAGAAGTTGCGCCCCGTCGGCAAAACGTCGGGACGGCCGCGCGTCGGAGCGCCCGACGGACCGGGCGCCACGAAGCGCCCGTCGAGCGCCGCGAGCACGGCCGAAATCTCCGCCGTGCCAGAGCCTTGCACCCGGCGCTTCAGATCCATTTCGAGGCAATCGAGTACGGCCTGACTGTGCGGTCCCGGCGCCCCCGTCCCGCCCTCGACAAGCCGCAGCGCCAGCATCTCGATGCGTTCCACCGTGTCGCCATTCGAGCGCCACACGGCGTCGGACACCGCCTCGAGCGCCTCGGGCCGCGACCCGTTCCAGGCCTGCGCCATGTCACAATCCAGCGGATCAAACGAAGGCACGCCTTCGGGTGCCTCGGCGCGGGGCATCTCCGCTGTGTCTCTCATCAACCCCAGGTCCGCCGCGATGGCGCGCTGCAGCGAGGCTTCGCCCGGCGCGCTGCCGCGCGGCACCCGCGCCAGCGCCACCAGCAGATCGCGCAGAAGCACGCCCTCGGGCGACTGCCCCAGCACATGCAGCCCGTCGCGGATCTGCAGTTCCTTCAGATCGCACAGGTGCGCGTCGATCCGCGTCAACTTCGCGGTGCGGTCCA
>JBFHII010000465.1:0-2716 GCA_041596535.1 Breoghania sp.
ATCGTGACTTTCTTTTCCATTGTCGTTTCCTCAGTGACTTAAATAAACGCTATGTTCTTGCGGCGGTGCCAGGCTGAAAGACGTAGCCATGCGGATCGCGCTCGATCCGGCCGACGCCGGGCAGATGGCCGCCGGCGATGCGCAGGCCGGTATCGGCGACCTGATCGAGCAGGCGCTTGCGGGTGGCTGCGGCGAGCGCGGGATCGGCGTCAAACACGATCGACGTGTCGGGAAGAGCGAGTTGAAGGGCTGCGACATGCACGATGTCGGCCCAGACCAGGAGCTCGGTAGCGGCCGTGCCAAGCCTCAGTCCGCAGTGTCCCGGGGTGTGGCCCGGCAGGTGAACGGCAACCGCGTCGGGAGCAATTTCGTCGCCGTCGGAGAAGACCTCGATCTGACCGGCGTAGGCGTCCAGCACCGCGCGGGCGCCATCGATGACGGCCCGGAATTCCGCCGGGGCGTTCTCGTAGAGCGTGGCGTCCTGCCAGAAATCGGGCTCCGCGTGGTGCATCCGCATCGTTGCCCTGGTGAAGACCGGGGCGCCGTCCTGCAGCAGCCCGCCGGTGTGGTCGGGGTGCAGGTGCGTGCAATACAGGGTATCGATCTGGTCGGCCGCGAGACCCAGGGCATCGAGATGCCGGGGCAGGGCACCGAGACCGGGGTTCAGCCCGGCCCCGCCGCCATCGATCAGGATATTGCGGCCGGCGGTCTGATAGAGAAACGCATTGATCGGGATTTCGATCATCCCGTCCTGCACCTGCGTCAGGTAGGGCGTGGCGTTCTCCCGGTCGAGGTTGAGAAGCAGATCGACCGGCAAACGGTCGGTGCCGTCGCAGAGAACCGTCAGGATTCCGTCACCCGCTGCACATTGCGGAAGTTTGCTCATCTCAATACTCCTCCGGAGGACTGCTGGCAGGAACGTTGTCAGCGCACGGCGCGGTTGGGGCCTACATCTGGCTGGGCAGGTAAAGCGACAGGGCAGGCACCAGAACGATCACGACCAGCCGAAGGACATCCGCCACGATGAAGGGAAGAATCCCGCGCATCACCGTTGCCGACGTCAGGCCGGGCGCGACGCCCTGAATGACGAACAGATTCATGCCCACCGGCGGGGTGATCAGGCCCAGCTCGGCCACGGTGACCACCAGGATTCCGAACCAGATCGGGTCGAAGCCAAGCGCCGTGATCAGCGGAAACACGAAGGGCACCGTCAGCATGATCATCGACATGGAGTCCATGAAGCAGCCGAGCACCAGATAGAACAGGATGATCAGGATCAGCACGCCGAAGGGCGGCAACCCGCTGTTCTCGACGGCGCCGATCAGGTACTGCGGCAGGCCGGTGGTTTCCACGAAGGCGTTGAAGAGTGCCGCGCCGACGACGATCAGGGCGATCATGCCGGTCATGGAAACGGTTTCATACATCGACGCCCAAAGCGCCTTGCGGTCCAGGCTGCGGCGGAACGCGGCGAGCAGAACGGCGCCCGCGGCACCGACGGCGGCCGCCTCGGTCGGCGAGAAAAGCCCGCCCTGGATGCCGCCGATCACCACGGCGAAAATCGCAGCCACCGGCCATGCGCGGCGCAGGTGAGACCAGTTCACGCGGCCGTCTTTGGGCGGCGTGCCGGCGAGCTTCGGGTTGATCCTGACCATCACGGCGATTGCCACCGCGTAGAGCGTGACGGCCAGCAACCCGGGCAGGATCGCCGCGGAAAACAGCTTGCCGATCGACTGCTCGGTCAGCAGGCCGTAGATGATCAGCAGAATGCTCGGCGGAATCATCACGCCCAGCGTGCCGCCGGCCGCGACACTGGCCGAGGCGAGCCGGTCGTCATATCCGGCGCGGCGCATCTCCGGCAGGGCCACCCGGCCAATGGTGGCGACCGTCGCCAGCGACGATCCGCAGATCGCGCCGAAGCCGGCACAGGCGGTGATCGTCGCCATGGCCAGTCCGCCGCGGAACCGTCCGACGAGGGTGTTCGCCGCCTGGAACAGGTCGGTGGAGAGCCCGCAGCGCGCCGAGAAGACGCCCATCATCAGGAACAGCGGGATCACCGACATCGAGTAGGGAAACAGCGATTCGAACGGCGCCGCCGAGGCGATGAAGATGGCGCTCGATATTCCGTTGACCAGCGCGAACCCGGCAATCCCGACAATGCCCAAGGAGACAGCAACGGGGACGCCGAAGCCGATCAGCACAAGTGAAATTAGAAAGCCGAGAAGGCCAAGTACGGGATCAGACATCTTGGTCCTCATCGACAGGGGGCCAGAACAACGCAACGCAGCACCCGGCGACCGAAAGCGCCAGCCCGGCAATGAACGGTGCCCAGTACCAGGTGTAGGCAATGCCCAACGTGGAGGACGTGGTCGTGAAATCGAGCTGGCCCAGCATCTCGTTCCACGCGGTCCACAGGCAGACGCCCATCAGCACGACGCCGATCATTGCCGAGAAACGCAGGGCGGCACGCTTGGCGCTTCGCGAAAAGCGGCCGTAGAACAGATCGACGCGGATGTGCTCGTCGAGAAAGAACGCCGCGGCGATGGCCAACGGGGCCGCCGCCATGATGGCAAGCTGGGTGAGATCAACCAGCCCGTACAACCCCCATTTCGGCCTTGTGCCAGTCATCGCGCCGAACGTTTCGGCGGCCAGGCGAGTCATGACGTCGCCAACCGTCATCAGCATCGCGATGCTGATTGCGGCAAACGACGCCACAACG
>JBFHII010000466.1:0-2699 GCA_041596535.1 Breoghania sp.
GCAACCGATGCAGTCCAGCTCAGCGCGACGAACCTCGACACGGCAGCGGCTTGGGGCATCGGCGGTGGTTTCACCCACTTCTGGACCCCGGCATGGTCGACCTCGGCTTCGGCTTCCTACGCTTCGCTCGACGCAGCTGGCACGGCGCTTGACGTCGATCAGATCGGCGCACAGGCGAACCTCGTCTGGCACCCGGTTGGTGGTCTCGACATCGGTGTTGAAGTCGAATACCTCCAGGAGAACTTCGGTGTTGGTGGCGTGGACGACGACGATCTGGTCGCAGTGTTCCGCGTGCAGCGCACGTTCTAATCTGATCTCCTGATCGGATTGAAGAGACCCGGCGGAGCAATCCGCCGGGTTTTTTTATGCGAAATCCAGGGTTCAGGCGCCGAGAAATGCGGCCAGCGCCTGCAACGTTTGCGTGTCCCGAAGCAGCGGCGCGTGTCCCTGGTCCGGGACGGCGACATGTGAGAACCGGCTGTGCCGCGCGTCCATCTCCGCCACCGTTTCGGCAGACAGAATGTCGGACAATGCGCCCCGAACGGCCATCACCGGCACGTCTTGCAAGGCTGCGAACAGCTCCCACAGCGGTGGCGGCGCGTTCGAAAAATCCATATCTTCCAAAGTCTTGCCAAGCGCCGGATCATAATCGGCAATGATCTTTCCGTCCCGCTCTCGAAAGATCTGCCGGGCGTAGCCGAGCCAGTCTCCGTCATCGAGTTTCGGGAAAATCGCGCCTTGCTCGCGCCGCAGCGCCTGCGCGGCCGCGTCCCAGGTGGCATGCGCCGGTTTGATACCGACGGTTGTGGAGATGCGCCTGAGGCCTTCAGCCTCGATCACCGGCCCGATGTCGTTCAGCACCGCCTTGCGGATCAATCCCGGCGTGCCGGCGGCCAGCATCATGATGTGAAGGCCGCCGCGCGAGGTGCCGATGAAATCCGCATGCGCAATGCCCGCGTGACCGAGCAGCGCGAGAATGTCCAACTGCTCGACGGGCAGCGTATAGCTGTGCCAGTCCAGCGCCCATTCGCTGCCGCCGCGACCGCGATAGTCGAGCGCGATCACCCGCCGCGACAGGCCGGAAGGGGCGCTGAAGTATGCCGCGAGCCGCTCGAAGTCGCGGGCGTTTCGTGACAACCCGGGCAGGCAGACGATGGGCGGTTCGCTGCCGTCCTGCGGTCCCCAGGCGCGTGCGAACAGTCGCAGCCCGTCGTGGCTTGTGGTGGTGATGTCGATCGTCAAGCGAGTGCCCCCTGCGGTGGTGTTTCCACAGTTTAGGGCAGGGGACGGCAAGAATGGCAAACCGCGCCCCACCGGCCCCCGTACGGCAGCGGCCGGTATCGCGTCCCGGATGCGCCTGCTGGTTGCGGCGGAACCTCAGCCGCCGCGCTTCAGATCCTCGGTAATCGCCACTTTGCGGCCTTCCAGCCGCGCCCGGTAGACCTGCAGGTTCTCGGTGATCCGCTGGACGTAATTCCTTGTTTCGGTGAACGGAATCCGTTCGACCCAATCGACGGCGTCGACCTTCGGAGATCGCGGGTCGCCGAACCGCTCGACCCATTCGCGCACCCGCCGCGCGCCGGCGTTGTAGGCGGCAAAGGTCATGATGTACGAGCCGTTGAAATCATCCACCAGTTCGCCCAGATGCGCCGCGCCCAGCGTGGCGTTGTAGGCGGGATCCTGCGTCAGCTTGGCCTTGCTGTAGGGAAGCCCGGCGTTGCGCGCCGTGCGCTTGGCCGTCGCCGGCATCAGTTGCAGCAGGCCGCGCGCCCCGGCGTGACTCACGGCGGCCGGATTGAAGGCGCTCTCCTGCCGCGCGATTGCGTAGACGACGGGCTTTTCCACGCCCTTGACGATCTTTGTCTTGGCGGGAATGGCGGCCGTCGGGAAGGCGAGCGCGGCCATGTCGTTGTTTTCGCCGGCCGCAAGCTTGCCGATCATCAGCGCAATTTGGTGCGCACCCTCGTTCTGGGCCATTTCGATGGCCAGCGCCACTTCGCCCGGGGTCTTCAGGGTCATCCCCAACTCGCGGAACAACAGCGTTGCGTCATTCATGCGGTCGGCCTTGATCATGCGACGCACCGCGCGCACCAGCTCGTTGTTGTCGAATGCGCGGCGCTCGGCGGCGCTGGGCGCCCGCGGCTTGTCGACGGCCGGGCCGGAAAGCCCCAGTTTGGCATGTGCCAGCTGGCCGTAGTAGGCGGTGGAATATTGCGCCGCGCGCCGGTAATGGCTGACGGCATCGCTGCGCTGCCCCGCGGCCTCGGCGGCGCGGCCCTGCCAGTAGTAGGCGCGTGAAAGCGTGATCGGTGTGGTGCCCACCTTTGCGATGTTGGCGAAATGCGGTGCTGCGCGGCGCGGATCGTTGAGGAATCGCAGCGCGTACCAGCCGGCGTGAAACTCGGCCTCGGCGTATTTTGCGGGGCTCGTCGCGGCATGACCCGCGGCGATCGCATAGGCCGCGCGCGCGTCACCGAGATCCAGCGCCGAGCGCGATTGCAGCCGCCGTTCGACCCACCATTCGTCGCCGTTCACGATGTCCTCGGGCTTGCGCGGAGCCTTGAGCATCAGTGCAATAGCGTCCTTGTCCTTGTTTGCCCGGCGCAGCAGCTGGATGTTCGCAAAAATATAGCCCGCGTCCGAACGCAGGGAGCGCGGCACCTGGCTCATCAGCTTCGCGGCGTCCTTGCTGCGGCGGA
>JBFHII010000467.1:0-2697 GCA_041596535.1 Breoghania sp.
AGGCCGACGTAGATGGCGTAGTCGGGGTCGTCGGTGCCGGGGTTGAGCGGCACGGCGAAATCGAAGCGCAGCGGGCCGAGCGGCGAATAGTAGCGCAGGCCCGCGCCGACGCCGATCTTCAACGGTTCGGAGAAGTCCGGCAGTTCGCTGGAATAGGCGGCCCCCGCATCAACAAAACCGACCACGCCGATGCTTTCGGTGATGCGCGTGCGCACTTCCGCGGACCCCTCGAAGAAGCTGCGCCCGCCGATGACCTCGTCCGACACCCGCGGCCCGATGTTGCGGTAGGCATAGCCGCGCACCGAGCCGCCGCCGCCGGCGTAATAGCGTCGTGACGGCGGGATGTCGCTGAGGCTCGCGCCGAAAATGCTGCCGGTGGCCAGACGGCCGGCGAGAATCAGGCGCTTGGCGTCGTCAAACGCCTGGTAGGCGGAGACGCTGGCCTTGGTGAACAGCATCGCCCCGCCGGTTTCCATGTCGTAGGCGGGTTCCGCGAAGGCGGTGGCGCGAAAGCCGCTGGAGGGATCGAGAACGTCGTCGCGGCTGTCGTGGGTCACCTCGCCGAAGACGCCGAACAGCGCGTAATTGCCTGTGCCCAGCGCGTCTTCTTCGCGGGCGAAGGAGAATTCGGTGCCCGTCGCGTATTCCAGCGTCTCGGAGTGTTTCTTGCCGGCGCGCAGGCTGCCGTAGACCGAGCGGCTGTCGTAGGCTTCCGGGTTTTCGCGCTTGGCGCCCACGGTGGCGGTGAAGCTCGTCGTCGGGCCGAAGGCGCCGGGCTTGGTGAAGACGATGCGGCTGGCGTATTCCAGCTCGGCGAGCGAGCGCGTGCCGATGCGCCCGGCGGAGCCCTCGATGCTGAGCTGCTCGCCGCGGCCGAACAGGTTGCGGTGGCGCCAGTAGGCCTCGACGCCCAGGCCTTCGGTGCTGGAGATCGTCGCGCCGCCGCCGATCACGTGGCGCTTGCGCTCGGACACCTCGATGATCACCGGAAGGCGGCCGTCGGCGTCGAGCTGCTCGGCCTCGGCGATGCGGACGCTGCCGAAAATTCCGAGGGCGCGCAGGCGCTTGCCCGCATCGCGCAGGGCTTGCGGATCGTAGCGCCGGCCCGGCTGGATGTTGGCCTGGGAGACGATGAAGTCCGCGTCCGTGCGCTTCTGGCCGGTGACCGAGACCACGCCGAAATTGGCCGTCGGGCCGGGGTCGACCTCGATCGCCACATCCAGCGTCCGGCTGGCGTGATCGGCGACCACGGAACGGTCGGAAATCCGAGCGAACGGATGGCCTTGCGCCTTGAGATTGGTGACCAGCTTCTGCTCGGCGGCGAGAATCCTGTCCGACAGGGCCGGTTCGCCGGGCACCAGCCCGTAGTCGTCCGGCGGCACGTCGGCCGCGGTGGCGCCTTCAAGGTGCAGGCTGGAAATGGCGATGGCGCCGAAATGAAACTGTGGCCCGGTTTCCACGCGGATGCTCACCGGCACGCGCTGGCCGGCGCGGCTGTTGATCGTGCCGCTTTCCACCGCCGCCTGCAGCGACGAGCCGGCGATGTCGATCTCCACGGTGCCGCCGTACAGGCCCGAGACATAGAGGCGGGCGAGCAACTGCTGCTGGTCGCCCAGCGCGCGGGAGATCAGTCCCGGCGCGCCCGAAGGCGGCGTGTCCGCTTCCGCGATGAGCTGCGAGGTTTCCGTCAGCGCCTTCCTGAGATCCTCGTCGCCGCCGGAGACCGTGATCGTCGCGGTGTAGGGCAGCGGATCGGGAACCGCCACGGTTGCCTCGGTCTTCTTGTCCTCGAAGAACGTGAAGCCGAAGAGCTCAAAGGCCTGGGCGGAAGACGTGACAAGGCAACCAGCGCAGAGAAACCCTGCGATGACTGCGGCCCGTGTGGCCGCAAGGGGCATGCGATGGCGCGTCGCAGGCAGCTGCTGTCTCATTCGGCGGAACATTCAACTCCAAACAGGCGGTCGGTCCGCGGGACCCGGCCGCACTTTCATTCCGGCGCCATTGTAGACGAAAAATCTATACAGAAACAAAAGACCGCATCCCGGCGGCCGTATTCATCCGGCCGTCGCGGATGGTGCACGGGCCACGCCGTCTTTCTGCGGGCCTTGAATACCGCAGCCATGTGGCAGGTCAATGGAGATGCGGGAAAAATTCCGCGCCGTCATGCCGTTGCGGCCTGAGCGGTTTCGGGGATGCCTTTTGCGGATGCCGCCCGCCGGGCCGTTACGGCTGCCGATTCTACCAGCTTGACTCTCCCGCGCCAGATGATGTTCTCTATTTGTTCTTTCATGGAACACGACATCACCCGATGGAACATCAGACGAAAACGGCCCTTCTGGCCCGGTTGCGCGGCGATATCGCCAGGCTGGAAAAGCGCCCGCTGGCCCCGTTGCCGGCGCCCCTGCCGGCGGTGGCGGCGCGGCCAGCCGGCGTGCCGTTTCTCAGCAGCCCCGCAGGCGTCCTGCACGAGGTCTGGACCGATCATTTCAGCCAGTCCGCCGGGGTCTTCGGCTTCGCGCTGGGACAGATCCGCGGGCTTCTCGATGCCACGCGCCACGCGGTCATCTGGCTGCAGATCGCCCATGAGGGCCAGGAGTACGGCCTGCCGCATGGCGCGGGGATTGCAGGATTCGGGCTCGATCCCGCGCATCTGATCATCGGCCGGACGCGCTCGATCGCCGACCTTCTGTGGGCGGG
>JBFHII010000468.1:0-2694 GCA_041596535.1 Breoghania sp.
GCGATGCTCGATCCGGCATTCTTCGACGCCCTGCCGCGGGAGAAGGAATTCGCCGACCGTCTGCACACCTCGCTTGCCGATGCGCGCTCCTATGAGGAGACGCTGGACCGCATGCGGATTTTCGCGCAGGAGCAGCAGTTCCTGATCGGCGTCCGGCTTCTCGGCGACGCCATGGCGGTGGGCCAGGCCGGACGGGCCTACGCGCGGCTGGCCGAGGTCGTGGTACGGGATCTGCTCGAGGCGGCGAAGGAACATCTGGCCGAGGTGCACGGCACGGTTGAGGGCGGGCAGGTGGTGGTGCTGGCGATGGGCAAGCTCGGCAGCCTGGAGATGACGCCGACCTCGGATCTCGACCTGATCGTGCTCTACGAATTTCCCGACGAGGTGACGGCGAGCAACGGCAAGCGGCCGCTGGCGCCCAGCCAGTATTTCATCCGCCTGACCCAGCGGCTGCTGGCGGCGCTTTCCGCGCCGACGGCCGAGGGCACGCTCTACGAGGTGGATTTCCGCCTGCGCCCCTCGGGCAACGCCGGGCCGCTGGCCACGCGGCTGGCCGGCTTTGCCGATTATCAGCGTGAGAAGGCCTGGACCTGGGAGCACATGGCGCTGACGCGCGCCCGGGTGATTGCCGGCGACGCCGCGCTGCGCGACCGCACGACGGCCGTTATCGAGGAGGTGCTGCGCAGCCCGCGCGACGTCGACGCCTTGCGCCGGGACGTGGCCTCGATGCGTGCGCGGATCGAGGCGGAGAAGGGATCGCGGGACCGCTGGGCGCTGAAGGAAGTGGCCGGCGGGCTGATCGATGTGGAGTTTATTGCGCAGTACCTGCAACTGGCACACGCCGCGAGCCACCCCGAGATCCTGGCGCAGGCAAGCCTCGAGGCGCTGACCAAGGCGGCAGAGGCGGGGTTGCTTCCGCCGGGCGATGCGGAGCTGCTGGTGCGCGCGACGCGGCTTTACCAGGGACTGATGCAGATCCTGCGGCTGTCGGTTGCGGGAACCTTCGTCGCCGATGCGGCGCCGCGCGGCGTGCTCGACCTGCTGGCGCGTGTCAGCAACGAGCCCGACTTCTCGCGCCTGGAAGCGCATCTGGACGAAACCCAGACCGCCGTCCGCGCAGCGTTCGAGCGGATCATCGGGCCGGTGGTGCGTGGGGAGGGGTGAGGGCAGAAGAAAGGCCCATGCGATGATGGGCCAATCTCGAAAGCGCGTCTGACGGCATGGGTGACCGAAGTCCGCGACCATGCGCGCCTTTCCTCAGCCGGTCGTTTCTTTCCGAAAGATCTGCGCGGTGGCGGGCGGCTGTGTTTTCGACGCCGTGTGCTCCAGCGGCAGGGTGACGGTGACCTTGGTGCCGACGCCGACTTCCGACTGGATGACCATGGTGCCGTCGTGCAGGTCGACCAGCGAGCGGGCGATGGCGAGCCCCAGGCCGGAGCCGGGGCGGCTCTTGGTGAACTGGTTCTCCACCTGCACGAAAGGTTGCGCCAGCTTGGAGATGTCGTCCTTGGCGATGCCGATGCCGGTGTCCTCGATGACGATGCTGACGGCTTCGCCCTGGCGGCGCGAGCGCACGGTCATGCGGCCGCCCTCGGGGGTGAACTTGATGGCGTTGGACATCAGGTTGAGCAGGATCTGCTTGACCGCCTTGGCGTCGACGGTGATGGCGTCGATTGAATCGAGCTCCATCTTCACGGCGATCTTCTTCATGTCGGCTTCCGGCGCCATGACCCGGGTGGCCTCGCCGATGAGCTCGCCTAAATCGGTGCTCTCGAAGTTCATGTCGATGCGGCCGGCCTCGATCTTCGACATGTCGAGAATGTCGTTGATGACGCCGAGCAGATGGGTGCCCGACTTGTGGATGTCGCCACAGTAGCCTTGGTACTTTTCCGAGCCGAGATCGCCGAACATGCCCTCGGTCATGATTTCCGAGAAGCCGATGATGGCGTTGAGCGGCGTGCGCAGCTCGTGGCTCATGTTGGCGAGAAACTCCGATTTGGCGCGGTTGGCGTTTTCCGCGCGGTTCTTCTCCTCGGCGTATTTCTCGGCCAGTTCGACAAGCTGTTGCGCCTGGAACTCCAGTTTCTGGCGCGACTGGCGAAGGTCGGCGACGGTTGCCATCAGCCGGCGCTCGCTCTCCAGCAGCTTTTCCTCGTGCCGCTTGAGCGCGGAAATGTCGGTGCCGACCGACACGTAGCCGCCGTCCTTGGTGCGGCGCTCGGAAATCTGCAGCCAGCGTTCGTCTTCCAGTTGCGCCTCGTAGAAGCGCGCGCCGGCGGGTACCCGCGCGTCGGGCTGGATCTGGGTGGTGACGATCGGCTGACGCGCGTTGGTCATCAGATCCTTGTAGGCGACGCCCGGGCGAACGTCGGCGGGCGGCAGGTTGTGCAGTTCCATGTAGTTGGTGTTGCACATGACCAGCTGGTTGTTGGCGTCCCACAGCACGAAGGCTTCCGAGATTGTCTCGATGGCGTCGCGCAGGCGCAGGTCCGAGGTGCGGCTGTGTTCCTCGATCTGGCGTTGTTCGGTGATATCTACCGCGATGCCGATGAGGTGCGGCGTGGATACGCCGGGTTCATGGGCGACTTCGGCGCGCGCCCGCAGCCAGATCCACGAACCGTCCGCATGCCGCATGCGGAACATCCGGTCGAGCATGGTCGAGCCGGTCTCCATCAGGTCGCAGGCAATCTCGTA
>JBFHII010000469.1:0-2673 GCA_041596535.1 Breoghania sp.
CATGAGTGCAACTTGCCCAGAGCCATTCGAAGTGTCGTTCAAGGGACCGGAAGGCGTCTATACAATTCGCTTCAGGCCTATTGAGAACCGAGACGGTATCGCTGACGTTGTCATCAGCGGAATACATATGCAATGGCCGGTTGAGATCATTTGCAGAGAGGGAAATGGTGAGCTCGTGTTGGGCGGAATGACGACTGGTACCGAGGCCGTTTGGCAGGATCAATTCTGGTTTGAACTTCGGCCTCAAAGCATTCCACCGATAATCCGGTACTGGGGCAACCGTGTCATATGGCGCGAAGATCGCGCATAAGTCGCTCCTACCCGTAGATCACGCCCGGCAGCCACGTCGCCAGGTGCGGCGCGAACCACAGCAGTGCAAGCATGAGCACCTGGATGCCCACAAACGGCACAATGCCGCGATAGATATCGCTGGTGCGCACGCTGTCGGGCGCGACGCCGCGCAGATAAAACAGCGCGAAACCGAACGGCGGCGTCAGGAACGACGTCTGCAGGTTCACCGCCATCATCACCGCCAACCACAGCGGGCTCATCAGGGAGCCGTCCGGCATCGGCATCTTGAGCAGGACGGGTGCCACCAGCGGCACGACAACGAAGGTGATCTCGAGAAAATCGAGAAAGAACCCCAGCACGAACATCGCCGCCATCACCGCGAGCACGGCACCCAGCGTGCCGCCGGGCAGGTCCGAGAGCATCGCATGCACCAGTTCCTCGCCGCCGAGGTCGCGGAACACCAGCGAGAAGACACTCGCGCCGATCACGATCGCGAAAATCATCGCCGTTATCCGCACCGTGGCGTACACGACCGGAGCCAGGAGTTCCGCGTGCCCGGTGCGCCACAGGGACACCACAAGCCCCCACGCAATGACGGCACAAAGCACCACGGCCGCGCCGATCCCCAGCATATCGGCAGCGGGAATATCGTCGCGCGTGACACGCAGGTCCGCCATCGCGGTCAGGGCAAACAGGCCGGCCGCCGCCAATCCGGCAAGCATGATCGGCTGCCGCCGCAACGCGTGTTGCGGGCCCTGGCCGCGCAGCGCGGCCAGCATCAACGCGCCCACGGCCCCCACCGACGCCGCCTCGGTGGGCGTGGCAACGCCGGCGAGGATTGACCCGAGCACGGCGACGATCAGCACGACGGGCGGCGCAAGCGCCGAAACCGCACGCGCCACGCCAATGGTCGTAGCCCGCGGCAGGGCCGGGACATCCTGCGGCCGCAGCACGGCCATGGCCGCGAGATAGGCGATATACAGCAGCACCAGCATCAGCCCCGGGATGAGCGCGGCGGCAAACAGATCGCCGACCGAGACGCTGTCGGGCGCGAAATTGCCCGCATCCAGCTGCGCCTGGCGATAGGCATTGGACAATTGGTCACCGAGGATCACCAGCACGATCGACGGCGGAATGATCTGCCCCAATGTGCCCGACGCCGCGATCGCACCGGTTGCGAGCCGCGGGCTGTAGCCGTGCTTGAGCATGGTCGGGAGCGACATCAGCCCCATGGTCACGACGGTTGCGCCGACGATTCCGGTCGAAGCGGCCAGCAACGCGCCGACGATCGTCACCGAAATTGCGAGCCCGCCGCGCCGTCCGCCGAACAGCCCCGCCATCGCCTCCAGAAGATCCTCGGCGACCTTGGAGCGTTCCAGCATGACGCCCATGAAGACAAACAGCGGCACGGCAATGAGTACCTCGTTGGTCATCACGCCGAAGATGCGTGACGGCAACGCGCCGAGCGACAGCTGCGCGCCAAAGGCCCAGCCGATCAGCGCAAACGCCAGTGCGGTGCCGGCCAGGGTGAAGGCCACCGGGAATCCCGCCATGAGCGCCACGCACAGGACGGCGAACATCGCGATATCGAGACTGGTAAGAATCAGCTCCATGGCGGCTACCGGCGCGCCTTGCGACCGGGATCGGCAAAACGCTCGAGCGCCTGCGGATCACCGTGAAGCGCGGCAATGGCCCGCAGGACGAGCGCCACGCCTTGCAGCGCCATCAGCACCGCAAACACCGGAATGGCCGTCTTGAGCAGAAAAACGCCCTGGATACCGGACGTCTCGCGCGACCCTTCAAGAACGCTCCAGGCCCGCGCCACATAGGGCGACGAGACCACGAGGATCACGACGCACAAGGGCAGCAGGAAAAGCAGGGCACCCAGCAGATCGACCAAGGCGCGGGTCCGCGGACCCGCCTCGCGGCGAAGGATGTCGACGCGGACATGCGCGTCCACCGCAAGCGCATAGGCCGCCGCCAGCATGAAGCTCGCGCCGTGCAGGTAGATCACGCTTTCCTGCATCCAGATCGATCCGAGCCCGAAGACATAGCGCAACAGCACAACCGCGAACTGGATGAGCACCATGGCCAGCACGCACCACGCCACGGTCTTGCCGATGGCGATGCTCACTCTGTCGATGCGTTCGGCGAAACCGCCCATGCCAGCCTCATGATCCTGAGCCTCAAGGGCTCCAAATGAGAACGGCGCCTGACGGAATCCGCCAGGCGCCGCCTGTTTCATGTCACGCCTGTGCGTATCAGAAGCTCAGTGACACGTCTCGATGGCCCGCGTTGCAGGAGGCGACATAGAGCGCCTGATCGCGCGACAACGCAGGCATGCTGCGCAAGCCGATGGTGTCGCGGATCGCCACCTCATAG
>JBFHII010000470.1:0-2671 GCA_041596535.1 Breoghania sp.
AGGCATTTGACGAGCACCACCAGCTCCAGCGGCTGGCCGGACATCAGCAGCAGGTCCAGCGATCCGTCGTCGCGGTCGGCCTGGAACAGCCGGTCGAGCCCCAGCAGCGTCGCCAGCAGCGCGCCGATCCACAGGATCGCGGGGCCGATCCGCGCCAGCAGGTTCAGATCCGGGCCGATGCCGAAGGGCACCACGGTGATGACGCAGAGAAAGAACAGGACACCCATCAGCGCGCTGCCGCCGACGCGCACGGCCAACAGCATCTCGCGCACGAAGAGGCTCAGCATCGGTGATCGCTTTGTCTGCGACGGCGCGGCATTCATGGCACGGCCTCCGCGTCAGCCTCGGGCCGCGATCGCTCGCCCGATTGCATCCAGAGTTCGCGGGCGCCGGCGAGCGGCAGATCCGCGTGGGTGGCCGCGACGATCAGCCCGTCCGCCGCCAGATGGTCCTGCATGATGCCGATCAAGGCCTGCTCCGAGGCCGCATCGAGTGCCGAGGTTGGCTCATCAAGCAGCCAGACGGGGCGATGGGAGACCAGGAGCCGGGACAGCGCCAGCCGCCGCCGCTGCCCGGCCGACAGATAGGCGGCGGGAAGATGCGCGATGTCGGCAAGGCCGACGCGATCCAGAGCCGCCTCGGTCGTGGCCGCCGGATGGCCATAGAATTCGCGCCAGAACGCGAGGTTCTCGGCCACCGACATCGGCGCCTTGAGGGCGTCGGCATGGCCGAAGTAGTGACAGTGCGCGCCGGTGTTCCCCTCCGTCTCGTCATCGCCGGTCCCGTCGATGCGGATCGTGCCTGCGGCCGCCGGGACAAGCCCCGCGATTGTGCGCAGCAGGCTGGACTTGCCGACGCCGTTCGGACCGCGCACCAGCAAGGCCTCGCCGGCGGATACCGCGAACGACAGTTCAGCGAAAACCCGCCGTCCGCCGCGGTCCACGGCGAGATGATCGGCAACCAGCTTCAGCATGTTTCTCCACTGCGATGACACCGGCCGCCAGCGGCGGCCGAAAAGGGGGTCCGGCAACCCCCCGGGCGCGGATCCGCGGGGCCTGGGCCCGCAAGGCGGGCGTGCGCCACCATGCCCGCGTCCGCGCATTCGTCAAGTGCCAGGGGCCGGATGCCTGGGAAGATGCCTGCGAATCAGGGGCGAATCACGTTCGGAACGCCGTCCGCGCCCAGGAAGGTTGCCAGGATCCGGGTCGGCCCGTCACCGGTGGCCTTGCCGTTGTGCCAGGTGTGGATGGCTTCCATGAAGGCGTCACCCGCCTTGTAGACCTTGGTGAGCGTCTTGCCGCCGGTCTCGTAGGTCAGGGTCACCTCGCCTTCCATGACGTAGCCGTATGTCGGCACCGGGTGCATGTGGCGTCCGGTCTTCTCGCCGGGCTTCATGGTGACGATCAGCGACGAGATCTTCAGCGGCCCGGACGGGTAGTGCAGCAGCTGGCCGATATTGGTCTTGTCGCTCTCCAGCAGATCGATGACGCGCTTGTAGTCGGCGGCGGGTTTGGCGGCGTCCTTGAGGTCCTTCGCGGCGGCAATGCCGGCAAGGCCCGATGTGGTTGCGAGCGTGAAAGCCGCGGCGATGATAATATTGAATTTCATGAAAGCATTCCCGGAATTATGAAAACGTCCCCGACGTCATGCCGCAAAATCGTTAAATAACGCTCGTTTTCCGGACAAATTCGACAAATTTGGCCGTTCGCCTTTCGTCACTCTGGAACGGCTCCAAAAAATTCGCTATAGGGGCGGCAACTTCCGCCGGCGACCGGTAGCCTTCGCCTATCGGGCTGCGCCTTTCGCAGCGCGTCGGTGGTTCCGGCCCGGCCTGCAACGGGCCGTCAATGGTTTTCGGTTATGCCGGCATCCGTGCCGGCCCGTCCTGTGGATCGCATCTGGCTGAATTTCCCCATTCAGGCAAAGCGACTCATGGGCTCCATTGGCGAGTCGACTGATCTTGTGTACAGATGTGTACGATTTCACAGGATCAGACCGCCAGGCAGCATAAATCTCGTGTGGCGCTCCGCCGGAGGCCGCGCACGAACGTTAAAGGGATCGCCAGCCGTGACAACGCAATCGCTCGACAGCTTCAAATGCCGCAAGACCCTTCAGGTCGGTGACAAGAGCTACACTTATTTCTCGCTGCCCGACGCGGAGAAGAACGGCCTGGAGGGCATCTCCCGGCTTCCGTTCTCGCTGAAGGTGCTGCTTGAGAACCTGCTGCGCTTCGAGGACGACCGCACGGTCAAGGCGGACGATATCCGCGCCGTCGCCAAGTGGCTGGTCGAGCGCAAGTCCACCCAGGAAATCTCCTACCGCCCGGCGCGCGTGCTGATGCAGGATTTCACCGGCGTTCCCGCCGTAGTCGATCTGGCAGCGATGCGCGACGCGGCCGTGAAGCTCGGCGGCGACCCCAAGAAGGTCAACCCGCTGGTGCCGGTCGACCTTGTCATCGATCACTCGGTGATGATCGACTACTTCGGCACGCAGGATGCCTTCAAGAAGAACGTCGAGATGGAATACAAGCGCAACGGCGAGCGCTACGAGTTCCTGCGCTGGGGCCAGTCGGCGTTTGACAACTTCCGCGCCGTGCCGCCGGGAACCGGCATCTGCCACCAGGTGAACCTGGAATACCTGGCCCAGACCGTCTGGACCAAGGAAGAGGGTG
>JBFHII010000471.1:0-2661 GCA_041596535.1 Breoghania sp.
CCGGAACACTGCGCGGGCAATACCCTCGGGGTCAACACCGATGTGGTCGTAGAAATTCTTGTCCTCGGCGGAGAGATACGCCTGCTTCAGCATTTCCGGAATCGCCTGAATGGGCAGGAACATCCGGCGCTGGTGCGCGTATTCCGCAATCAGGCTGCCGTCGGAGGCGTGAACGCGCGTCATCACCGGCGGCTCATAATTCTTCAGAGCCGTGTAATCGGGCAGATCATCGGCTTCCCGGGACAGGTACCAGCCCACGCCCGCCGCAACGAGAATGAACAGAACCGCTCCGATTCCGAACAGATAGCCGAACATTTTAACAAGAAACTTCATAGACCGGGTCCGCTGGTTTCCGGGCATAGGTAGCAGAGCAACGTGCAAGCGCAAGACGGTTTTGCCCCAAGCACGCGAACTCCACAGAGACGCACACTGCGCTCCGTTTGGCGCAGCACATCCATCATACCGATTCTGCTCGCCTGTGTTTCAAGGATCGCAAGTCCTCATGGTGGTCCGCCGTGCCCGGCGCCGGTGACAGGATGGCACGAACTCCCGTCGCACCGAACACGTCGCATTGCGCTTGGCGCAAAGCGGCGCGGCACGGCTGTTCCACACCGCCTGCTTCGATCACCAATGTGGCGATGCTGAGGCGCCTTGACAGCCGCGGCCATGAGGGGCGCGGCTATTCTCCGCCCTTGGCCATTTGCGGCCGGAAGAACCGTCGCACCGCTGCGGCAATGGCATCAGTCGTACGCTCGCGCCACTCAGCAGACGTAAGCAGCTTCTCGTCGTGCTTGTTGGAAAGATATCCCAACTCGACCAGGACCGAGGGCACGTCATGCGCCTTGAGCACGCGGAAACCCGCGGAGCGCTGGGGATTCTTGATCAACCGGGCCGCACTGCGCAACTCGCCGACAATGGCGCGCGACAGAAAGATCGAGAAATTCTTGGTCTCGCGCCGGGTGAGATCGATGAGGATATCGGCCACCTCGCCCGGTTCTTCCGTCAGATCGACGCCGGCGAGAATATCGGAGCTGTTTTCCCGCTCCGCCAGCGCCGCCGCGACCTTATCCGATGCCCGTTCCGACAGGGTGTAGACGGTCGCCCCGCGCACGTAGGATTGCGGGGCGGAATCGGCGTGAATCGAGATGAACAGCCTGGCACCCAGCGACCGCGCGATTTCCACCCGCTTGCGCAGCGAGATGAACGTGTCGTCGGTACGTGTCAGATGCACGTCATAGAGGCCGTCCTCCTCGAGCTTGCGCTTCAGCACGGAGGCGAAGTCCAGCACCACCGCCTTCTCAAGCGTGCCCATATGCCCGGTGGCACCGGAATCGATGCCGCCATGACCGGGATCCAGGACGATGACCGGACGGCCGCTCGGCGCCGGCGTCACGATCTTGCGGTCACCTTTGCCGTGTGGCTGTTCTTCGGCGGCAGGTTTCTCCGCACGCGCGAAATCGGTCGCGAATGACGCCCGGGTGGATTTGACGAAATCGATGACCAGACGCGCCGGCTGGCCGTCGACGGGCGGCAGCACGAAGGACTTGTCGATCTTCACCGGTCCCGACATGTCCAGCACAACGCGGGATTTCCCCGGCGCGAACAGGCCGTAACGCCACGCGGAAACAAGCCCCCTGCCCGTTGCGCCCGCCTCGCGGTCGAGATCGAACTGCACCTCGGGCAAATCGATGATGATGCGGTAGGGATCGGCCAGCCCGGAGACCGCGTAGGCCACGCCTTCGCTCAGATCCGCGATAAAGCGGGTCCGTGTGTCATCGCCCGCAACGCGCGCCGCCGACACGCGGATGCCAGCCTCGCCGTCATCGACGGCCGTCTGCGACGCAGCGATGGCCGCGTGCGGGCCGGCCGCCAAGGCGATGAGAAGAGCAACCGCCAGGGTGCAGACGCGCGGAACGCCGAAGACGCGGTACAGCCTTCGAAAAACCATCAAGAGCTCCCGGAGCACGCACCGGCGGCCGAACGCCACCTGCCAGCGAAACCGTGCTTCCCATCTCCAAAACACATCAATGCCTCGTCACGGGCCGCATAGCACGAAGCGTGTCGGTGAACAAACGGCGTGGCCGGTTTCCCAGGTGAGCGCTTCGTGTCTCCGGGAAGCGTCAATGCCGATCCGCGATCCGCCCGTCAGAGGTCGTGTGAAAGACTAGGCCGTCATGGTTAACCAGTCATTGCCGCGATTGTCGATCCGTGCAGGGCGCGGCGGGCACGGCTCGTCGAGCTCCTATCAGAAAACGGCACAAACCTTGGTGTTTCTCCGGACTTACACGGGAAAACACGGTGGAATGACGGCAATTCCCGCAAAGATCGGCCCTTGACGAACATTCTAGCCTTATCTTGCCAAGTCGCCCCAGTGTCCTTAAAAGAACAAATTGGATTTTGGTCGATGACCGACTCACTTCGCGATCGGGGAGCATCCCACCCGGAGCGAAGATTCAGAGGCGCCCGGTATTTCCTGTAGCAGGCATCTCCTGTCACATTTGAAGCACCGGGCCGTCATGGTCCGCGCGAGGGCTGATGCGGCACGCCAGCAATTGTGCTTCTGGCACGTGGCTGGCGGTCATGCAATCGCTGATGGCCATGCGCTCGCGGGAAACCCGGTCGGACGCCGCCAGATCCACAGACACTGCCGTGCGTTTACGC
>JBFHII010000472.1:0-2656 GCA_041596535.1 Breoghania sp.
CCTCGATGGCGTGTCCGCGCCGCGGGACCTGCTCCTGGGTCATGGGCAGCGCCTCGCCGGCGGCCACCCGCAGCTGCCACTCCACGAGATCGACGCCGGTGATCATCTCCGTCACCGGGTGCTCCACCTGCAGGCGGGTGTTCATCTCGATGAAGTAGAACTCGCCGTTCTCGTACAGGAACTCGATGGTGCCGACGCCGGAATAGCCCATGTCGGCCATCGCCTTGGCGCAGATGTCGCCGATCTTCTTGCGGCTGGCGGCATTGAGTGCGGGCGAGGGGGCCTCTTCCAGCACCTTCTGGTGGCGGCGCTGCAGCGAGCAATCGCGTTCGCCCAGATGCACCGCGTTGCCCTTGCCGTCGCCGAGGATCTGCACCTCGATGTGGCGCGGCTTCTGGAGATATTTCTCCATATACAGCGTGTCGTCGCCGAACGAGTTGCGCGCCTCCACGCGGGCGGTGGAATAGGCGGTCTCGATCTCGCTTTCGTCGAGTGCGACCTTCATGCCGCGTCCGCCGCCGCCGGCCGCCGCCTTCAGCAGCACCGGGTAGCCGATTTCCGCGGCCACCTTTTTGGCTTCCTCGGCGCTGGTCACGCCGCCCTTGGAGCCGGGCACCACCGGGATGCCGAGCCGCTCGGCGGTCTGGTTGGCCTCGATCTTGTCACCCATGATGCGGATGTGTTCGGACGACGGGCCGATGAAGGCAATCTTGTGGGCCTCCAGGATCTCGGCGAAGCGGGCGTTCTCGGACAGAAAGCCGTAGCCGGGATGCACGGCGTCGGCGCCGGTGATCTCGCAGGCGGCCATCAGCGAGGGAATGTTGAGGTAGCTGTCGCGCGCGGCATGCGGGCCGATGCACACGCTTTCGTCGGCAAGGCGCACGTGCATGGCGTTGGCGTCGGCGGTGGAATGGACAGCCACCGTCGCGATGCCCAGCTCCTTGCAGGCGCGCAGGATGCGCAGCGCGATCTCGCCGCGGTTGGCGATGAGAATCTTGGAGAACATGGCGCGCGCCTTTATTCGATGATGACCAGGGGCTCGCCGAATTCGACCGGCTGGCCGTCGTCGACCAGGATGGCCTTGATCGTGCCCGCGCGGGGTGACGGGATCTGGTTCATGGTTTTCATCGCTTCCACGATCATGATCGTCTGGCCCTCGCGCACGCTCTGGCCCACGTCGATGAACGGCCGCGCGCCGGGTTCGGCCGCGTGATAGGCGGTGCAGACCATCGGCGAGGGGACGGCGCCGGGATGGTTGGCCGGATCGGCGGGCGCCGCGGCCGCGGCGGGGGCGGCGCTGGCCACGGGTGCCGGCGCGGGGGCCGCCGCGACGGGCGCGGTGACGTTCACCTGGCGGGCGACGCGAATGCGCAGGTCGTTCTGCTCGACCTCGATTTCCGACAGGTTGGTCTCGTCGAGCAGGCCGGCGAGCTGGCGAATCAGATCGTGGTCGATGGAGGATTTCTTGTTGGACATGTTGCTTTTCGTTCGCTGTGTAATTTTCAGGTCCGGATCACGTCGGAGAGCGCTTCAATGGCGAGGCGATAGCCTGTCGCGCCGAAGCCGCAGATGACGCCATGCGCCACCGGCGACACATAGGAATGGTGCCGGAATGTTTCGCGGGCGAATACGTTCGAAAGATGGATTTCGACCGCCGGGATCTCAGCTGCGCGGATGGCGTCGTGAATTGCCACGGAGGTGTGCGTATAGGCGGCGGGGTTGATGACAAGCCCCTGTGCGACATCGCCGGCTTCCTGGATCCAGTCGACCAGCAGGCCCTCGAAATTCGTCTGCCGGAATTCCACGTCCAGCCCCAGGTCCTCGCCCGTCTCGCGGCACAGCCGCTCGATATCGGCCAGGGTGGTCCGGCCGTAGTGCTCAGGCTCGCGGCTGCCGAGACGGTTCAGGTTCGGCCCGTTCAAGACGAAGATGGTGGATGCCATTCAAACCCCAATGGCGGCGTGTGCTGGGTATCAGCCGCGCGCCGCCCGCGCATAGTACCGCCCGTTATAGGGTGTTGGCGTTTGGAGGAAAAGCCCCGATGGGGCTTTCCCGACCGTCTTGGGGGCGCCGCAAGCGTGGCCGCGCGGAACCCGTGCCTAACAGCTCGTCGAGCCGCACTGGCGGAAGTCGTCGATTCGCTTCTTGAGCTGATCGTAGCCCACCGCGCCGAACACCACCTCGTTGCCCACCACATAGGACGGTGTGCCGGTCAGTCCCAGGCCGTTGGCGAGGCCGTAGACCTCCTCGATGGTCGCCACCACCTCGGGGTCGTTGATCGCCTTGTCCAGCGCGTCGCCGTCCGCGCCGACCTCCATCGCCACGGCGCGCGCGCGCGCGGCATTGGCCTGGCCGCGCCCGGACAGCAGCTTGTCATGGAATTCCTCGTAAAGCTCCGGCTCCGTGAGATTGAGCGCCACGGCCACCCTGGCGGCTTCCACCGATTCCGGGCCGAGCACCGGGAATTCCTTCAGCACGACGCGCAGCTTGTCGTCGTTCTTGATCAGCCGCTGCATGTCGGCGAGCGAGCGCTTGCAGTAGCCGCAGTTGTAGTCGAAGAACTCAACCAGCGTGACGTCGCCCTCGGGGGTGCCGAGCACCACCTGGCGGGTGGAGTTGAACAGCGTGTCCGCATTGCTGGTGATGGTGCCCGCGC
>JBFHII010000473.1:0-2645 GCA_041596535.1 Breoghania sp.
ATGCGCAGCCGACGGCCGTGGCGCCCGCGGAAGTCAGAGGCCACGTCGGCGAGATCGGCCATCGTCCTGACATCGATCCAGGATTTCGGCACGGCAACGACCACGTCGGCGGAGCCGAAGCCGAGGGCGGAGACGAGGTGCGTCAGCTCGGCCGGCCGGGCGATGGTCTCATGCACCAGGTCCAGTCCGGTGATGCCCATGTGCACGGTGCCGGCGGCAATCTCGCGCGAAATTTCCGAGGCCGAGAGAAAGGCGATCTCGACGCCGTCGAGGCCCTTGATACGGCCGCGGTAGTTGCGGTCGCCGCCCGGGCGCTGGACGCTCAGCCCGGCGCGCGCGAAGAAGCCTTCGGTGTTTTCCTGCAACCGGCCCTTGGAGGGGATCGCGATGATCAGCGTGTCGCTCATGCGCTTTCTCCCGAGGCGATCCGGTCCAGCCAGATGGAAAAGCCCACCGCCGGCACGTCCTGCTCGGCGCCCAGAAGCGCCAGCAGCCGGTCGTAGCGCCCGCCGCCCGCAAGCGGCAGCGATTCAAGAGGATCGCTGTGCAGCTCGAAGACGAACCCGGTGTAATAGTCGAGACGGCGGCCGAAGTCGGCGTGGAAGGTCGCCAGGTCTGTATCGATGCCGCGCTCCTTGAGCAGCGCCGTGCGCATGCGGAAATCGGCGATCGGGGCCGCCAGATCGAGGTTCTGGTCCCGCGCGAAGGCGTCGAGCGCATCGGCGGCTTCTTCGGGCGGGCCCCAGATGTTCAGGAAGAGGTTCAGCGCGGCGCCCACCCGCGGGCCGACGCCGGCACCCGAGGACAGCGCTGCCTGTTCCAGGAAACGGTCGGCGATCTCGCCCGCGGTGCGTCCGCCCACCGTCGCGATCCCGGCGATTGACAGAAGGTCCTCGACGACCGCGTGTGCGGCCTCCGGGTTCGAGCCTTCAAGCGCTGCGAGAAAGCCCAGCCGCTCGTCGCGCGGCCAGCCGTCGCTGGCCATTCGGGCGATGGCGTGATCGAGCCGGGTGCGTTCGCCGAAAAGGTCGCGCAAGCGCCGCCGCCAGACCTGCGGCAGGCCGAGCGCTTCCAGCAGCGCCGTGAACAGCGCCTCGTCGCCGATGCGGATGGCCGGCTCGCTGCAGCCGAGCGCCTTCACCGCGTCGACGGCCAGCGCCAGCATGTCGGCGTCGGCGGCAAAACGGTCCGTGCGGCCGATGCATTCGGCACCCGCCTGGGCGATCTCGCCAAGCTCGCCGGGACGCTGGCGAAACACCAGGCCCGAATAGCAATAGGCGGCCTGACGGTCGGCGGCGCCGGTTTCCAGATGCTGCCGGCCCACGGGAATGGTGAAATCGGGCCGCAGGCACAGATCCACGCCATCCTGGCCGCTGGTCAGGAAAAGCCGGCGGCGGATGTCCTCGCCCACGAGATCGAGAAAGATGTCGGCCGGCTGCAGGATCGGCGGCGCGATCACCGCGTGTCCGCGGTCGCTGAACAGCGGCGCAAGCGTCTTGAAGCGGTCGTCCGCCATGCTCATGTCAGCCCCCATTGCCGGTCGCGCGGTCGGCCGCCTGGTCCGCGAGGATCTTGCGCACGGTGTCCACCAGTTCCGCTTCCGCCACGACGACCTGCGCCGGGCGCGCGGCGCGCCAGGCGGCGTTGTCCTCGATATTCTCCGACAGCCGTTTGCCCTCGATCAGGTCCTTGATCTGGACTTGCCTCGCGCCGCGCTCGTCCGAGCCCTGGATGATCGCCACGGGACAATCGCGGCGGTCGGCGTATTTGAGCTGGTTGCCGAATTTCTTCCAGTTGCCCTGATACATTTCCGCGCGGATGCCCGCCTGGCGCAGCGCCTGCACGAAGCCTTGGTATTTCGCCATGGCGTCCGCATCGTTGCCGTCCATCACGGTGACCAGCACCGGGGCGACGACCTCTTCTGTGCCCAGCTTGCCGAGGTTCTTCAGCGCCGTCATCAGCCGCGAGACGCCGATGGAAAAGCCGGTCGCCGGCACGTCCTGGCCGGTGAAGCGCTTGACCAGCCCGTCATAGCGGCCGCCGCCGCCGACCGAGCCGAACTGAACCTTCTCGCCCTTTTCGTTTGTGACGTCGAACAGCAGCTCCGCCTCGTAGACGGGGCCGGTGTAATACTCGAGGCCACGGACGACGGAGGGATCGATCTTGACGCGGTCGGGGCCGTAGCCGGCGCCGACAACCTGATCGGAAATGAGCTTGAGTTCCTCGATGCCGCCCTTGAAGGTCGCATTGACGCCGAATTCGGCGAGGGCGGGTGTCTTCAACGCGCCATCGCCGGAGAAGTCGACCAGCGCATCGAGTGGGGTTGCCAGAAGCAGTTCGATAATCGCGTCGATTGCGCGCGGCTGCAGTTTGGCGCCAGGCGTGAAGTCGCCGCTCTCGTCCTTGCGGCCATCGCCAAGCAGCAGCGTCACCCCGTCCGTGCCGAACTTGTCGAACTTGTCCATGGCGCGCAGCACGGTCAGCTTTTTGGCGGGATCCTCACCCAGCCCGATGGCCTCCATCACGCCGTCGAGCACCTTGCGGTTGTTGACGCGGATCACGTAGTCGCCGCGCTTGATTCCCAGCGCTTCCATGGTGTCGGCCATCAGCATGCACATCTCGGCGTCCGCCTGGACGCCCGGCGC
>JBFHII010000474.1:0-2627 GCA_041596535.1 Breoghania sp.
GGCGATCTGATCACCCATCTCGATGGCGAGCCCGTGCAGGGGCTGACGCTGAACGAGGCGGTGGAGAAGATGCGCGGGCCGGTACAGACCGACATCCAGTTGCGCATCCGCCGCGGTAACATGGAGGAGCCGGTCGAGATCACCGTCAAGCGCGACGTGATCCGCATCCGCTCCGTGCGTTGGCGCAAGGAAGAAGACATCGGATACATCCGCATCACGCAGTTCAACGAACAGACCTACGACGGCGTGAAAGAGGCGATCACGGAGCTGTCCGGCGAAATTCCGGAAAAGGATCTCAAGGGCTACATCATCGATCTGCGCAACAATCCCGGCGGCCTGCTCGATCAGGCAATCGCGGTGTCCGACGCGTTCCTTGACCGCGGCGAGATCGTCTCGACCCGTGGCCGCAACAACGACGAGAGCCAGCGCTACAACGCCCGCTCGGGCGATCTGTCCAAGGGCAAGCCGGTGATCGTGCTGGTCAACGGCGGTTCGGCGTCCGCGTCGGAAATCGTGGCCGGCGCCCTGCAGGACCATCGGCGGGGCACGATCCTCGGCACCCGGTCGTTCGGCAAGGGTTCTGTGCAGACCATCATCCCGCTTGGCGCCAACGGCGCGATCCGGCTGACCACGGCGCGCTACTTCACGCCGTCAGGCACCTCGATCCAGGCCAAGGGCATCGTGCCGGACATCGAGATCCTGCAGGACCTGCCCGAAGAGCTGAAGGGCAAGCTGGAAACGCGCGGCGAGGCCAACCTGCGCGGGCATCTGGAATCGGAAGACGGCAGCGAACAGACTGGGTCGCAAGCCTATGTTCCGCCGGACAGCAAGGATGACAAGCAGCTGCATTTCGCGTTCGACCTGCTGCGCGGCATCAAGATCAACCAGAAGTTCCCGCCGGACCCCAATGCCGGTGTGCCGAACTGATCCACGAGACGCGGAGCGGGCGCATTCGTTGCGCCCGCTCCGTATCGTGCGCGCCACGCGCGCAGCAGACGAAGTGACACGGACAGAGGCCGCGCGATCACGCCGGCCTGAAATGCGGCAATCGGGTGGATGGTGTCATGGCGGCGGATGAACTGACCGCCCCCTTGGGGCTGAAAGGCGGACGGGCGCAGTTTCGCATCCCGCTCGGCCTGATCGGCATGTCGATCATCGCGGTGATTCTCATTGCGGCGACCGTATGGATCGGCTTCGTCGACGATCCCGACGGCGGCGAGCCGTCCGCCGTGGTGGCCATCAACAAGACTCCGCGCAACGTTTCCGCCCGCGACATCTCGGTCGTCGGCATTCGGCCGACCCTCGACCAGCCAGGTACTGGCCCGGGCACCGGTAACGATTCCGCCGGTACCATGATGGGTGGCGACATGACACCCGGCGAGGCGCCGGTACACTTTGATCCCGTACTGCCCGACGGCACGTCCGGCGGCCAGGTCGCCGGACTCGACGGCGAACGCAGCCTGACGACAACCCCCGATGCCCGCATCACCGAGGACGGCCGCTACGGCCCGTTGCCGAAGCTCGGCGCCGATGGCGCACGGGCACTCGACTTCTACGCCCGGCCCTACGACACCCAGAGCGTCGGCGTCGCCAGCATCGCCATTGTCGTCGGGGGGCTGGGCCTCAGCCAGACCGGCACCCAGGAGGCGATCAACAAACTGCCTGCGGACGTGACCCTGTCGTTCGCGCCCTACGGCGGCAGCCTGGACCGCTGGCAGACCCGCGCGCGCCAGGCCGGACACGAGCTGCTGTTGCAGATTCCGCTCGAACCCTACGATTTCCCCGATAACGATCCCGGCCCGCACACGCTTCTCGTCAAGCTGTCACCGCAGGCCAACGCGGACCGGCTGCACTGGCTGATGAGCCGCATCACGAACTATGTCGGCGTCGGCAATTTCATGGGCGGGCGTTTCACCGCCGAAGCCGAGGCCATCAAGCCCGTGCTCGAGGAACTGAACCGCCGCGGGCTGATGTATTTCGACGACGGTTCTTCGCCGCGCAGCATGGTGGCGGCACTTTCCAACGCCACCCGCACGCCTTATGCAGGCGCCGACGTGGTGCTCGACGCCGTGCCATCCAAGGATGAGATCGACGCGCGGCTGCTCAAGCTCGAGGCCACCGCCCGTACCAAGGGGCTGGCCATCGGCTCGGCTTCCGCGCTGCCGATTTCCATCGAGCGGATCAGCGAATGGGCGCAGAACCTTGAGGCCCGGGGCCTGCGCCTCGTGCCGCTGAGCGCCTCCGTGCGCAACCGGACGCCCACCAACTGAGCGACCGCGCCGCTTTCCTTCCCGTTGTCCGCCGCCAAAGGTTTCCGATGTCCGATACGCCTCCGCTCACCCATCGCCCGTGCGTCGGCGTGATGCTGATCAACCACGACGGACTGGTGTGGACCGGCAGGCGCAAGGGCGGGCCGGAGAAAGAGGATACTCCGTATCGCTGGCAGATGCCCCAAGGCGGCATCGACAAGGGCGAGGACCCGCTATCGGCCGCCCGACGCGAGTTGTTCGAGGAAACCAGCATCACGTCGATCTCGGTGCTGGCGGAAGCCCCGGACTGGTACAGTTACGATCTGCCGGCCGCGGTTACGGGTCAGGCATGGAAGGGCAAGTACCGCGGCCAGACCC
>JBFHII010000475.1:0-2598 GCA_041596535.1 Breoghania sp.
GAGCGCGCGGGAGACGCGCTTGCGGGTGGAATGCGGCATGATGACTTCGTCGATGTAGCCGCGCTCCGCCGCCACGAACGGATTGGCGAAGCGGTCCTCGTAGTCCTTGGTGCGTGCCGCGATCTTCTCTGCATCCCCCAATTCCGAGCGATACAGGATCTCGACCGCGCCCTTGGCGCCCATCACGGCAATTTCGGCCGTCGGCCAGGCATAGTTGATGTCGCCGCCGATATGTTTTGAGCTCATCACATCATAGGCGCCGCCATAGGCTTTGCGCGTGATCACGGTGATCTTCGGCACCGTCGCCTCCGCATAGGCAAACAGCAGCTTCGCGCCGTGCTTGATCAGCCCGCCGTATTCCTGCGCGGTGCCCGGCAGGAAACCCGGCACGTCGACGAAGGTGACCAGCGGGATGCCGAAACAGTCGCAGAAGCGGACGAAACGCGCGGCCTTGCGCGATGCATCGGAGTCGAGCACGCCGGCCAGCACCATCGGCTGATTGGCGATCACGCCAACGGTGCGCCCTTCCATGCGGCCGAAGCCGGTGATGATATTGGCCGCAAACTTCGCCTGAATCTCGAAAAAATCACCCTCGTCGACCGTCTTGGCGATCAACTCGTGCATGTCGTAGGGCTTGTTGGGATTGGCCGGCACCAGCGTGTCGAGACTCATCTCGATGCGGTCGGGATCATCGTAGCCCGCCAGCGCCGGCAGCTCGGCGCGGTTGTTCATCGGCAGGAAATCCACCAGCCGCCGCATCTGCGACAGCGCGTCCACGTCGTTGTCGAAGCCGCCGTCGGCAATCGACGATTTCACCGTGTGCACCGAGGCGCCACCGAGGTCCTCGGCGGTCACGGTATCGTTGGTCACGGTCTTCACCACGTCGGGACCGGTGACGAACATGTACGACGTATCACGCACCATGAAGATGAAGTCGGTCATCGCGGGCGAATAGACGTCGCCGCCCGCGCACGGGCCCATGATCAGCGAGATCTGCGGGATCACGCCGGAGGCGACAACATTGCGCCGGAACACCTCGCCATAGCCGCCCAGCGCCGCCACACCCTCCTGGATGCGCGCTCCTCCGACATCGAACAGACCGATGATCGGCGCGCGATTCTGCAGCGCCATATCCTGGATCTTCATGATCTTCTGGGCATGGGTTTCCGACAAAGAGCCGCCGAAAACCGTGAAATCCTTCGAGAACACGTAGATCATCCGGCCGTTCACGGTTCCCCAGCCGGTGACCACGCCATCGCCGGGAATGTGACTGTCCTGCATGCCGAAATCGGTGCAGCGATGCTGCTTGAACATGTCGAATTCTTCGAACGATCCCTCGTCGAGCAGAATCTCGATGCGTTCTCGCGCGGTCAGCTTGCCGCGGGCGTGCTGCGCGTCGATGCGCCGCTGGCCACCGCCAAGCCGGGCGACGTCCCGCCGGTTTTCCAGTTCTACAAGGATTTCCTTCATGGCCCGGACCGGTCCTTCCCGCATCGTTGATCCAGCGGAAGACGGTGCGCGCCGCTTCGGGGCCGCCGCCACCAACGAAGGCCCGCCGGGCGCAACGCACTGGATCTTCTTCGACATATTCAAGCCCAACCACTTGAACGAATACTGCTCTAGCATGGCCGCAGGCGGCGGCAAAGTCAGCCCTATGGATGACTGCCGGTTGCAATCGCACCCGAACTGCTCAACTGTTGGGCAACCGCAGCGTGAGATTTGGTCTTGGCCAAACGCCCCGATATTTGCGATGATTTTAGGCAACGAACGTCATAACCAACGGAAAGCAAAATAATTGTCGGAGGAAAACGCGTTCTTCAATGAGATGGCCGATGCGACTGGATTGCCGCGTCCGGCTTACGAAATGCTCGACAGCTGGCTGAAGACCCAGCCCAAGAGCGATCTCGCGCGGCTTTCCCGTGAGGCGGAGACCATTTTCCGCCGCCATGGCATCACCTTCGCCGTCTACGGAACGGATGAGCAGACCGAGCGTCTCATTCCCTTTGACGTCATTCCCCGCATCATCGCCGCACGCGAATGGCGCCGGCTCTCCGCCGGCATCGACCAGCGCGTCCGCGCCCTGAACGCGCTCATTCACGATCTCTATCACCGCCAGGAGATCATCCGCGCCGGACGCCTACCCGCTGACCTGGTGATCCAGAATGACGCATTCCTGCCGGAAATGGTCGGCCACACACCGGCACGGCAGGTCTATGCCCATATTATCGGCACCGATCTCGTGCGGGTCTCGGAAGACGAATTCTACGTTCTCGAGGACAACACGCGCACCCCTTCGGGCGTCTCCTACATGCTGGAAAACCGGGAAACCATGATGCACATGTTTCCCGAACTGTTTCAGAACCATCGCGTCGCGCCGATCGAGCATTACCCGGAACTGCTGCGCGAGACGCTGGAAAGCGTTGCACCGGAAGCCTGCGACGGCCAGCCGACCATCGCGGTGCTCACGCCCGGCATTTACAATTCTGCCTACTACGAGCACGCGTTCCTGGCCGACACCATGGGTGTCGAGCTGGTGGAGGGCCGCGACCTCTTCGTCAAGGACGGCTTTCTCTACATGCGCACGACGCGCGAGCCGGA
>JBFHII010000476.1:0-2588 GCA_041596535.1 Breoghania sp.
GAGACCGGCCTCGCCCGCCGTGCCGGCGACTTCCGTTCGGCCGTGGATCGCGCGGTCAGCGAAACCAACGCGTCCAGCGGCGTGATCGGCGAGCAGGTGGACAACCTGCGCCAGTTGAGCGGCTCGATGCTCGGCGACATCACGGATCTGGCGAACCGCTTCGAGGAACAGAGCCGCCAGTTGACCTCGGCCGCCCGCCACCTCGACGAAAGCAACCGCACCTTCGAGGAAACGGTCGGCGACAAGGCGGAGACCATCGAGTCCGTCGCCAAGACGCTGGTCGCCAAGACGGAAGCCGTCGACAGCCTGTCCCGCGCCTTCGCCAATCTGATGTCGGAGACTCTGGAAAGCGCCGATCAAAAGGCACGCTCCGTCGCAGAACTGCTGGCGACCACGGCCGACAACGCGACCCAGACGCTGGCCGAGCACCTCGGCTCCATGCAGCGCACCGCCGGGCTCGAAAGCCAGAAGACGCGCGAAACCGTGGAAGCCACCCAGGCCGCCTTCCTCAACGAGGTCACGCAGACCGCCGCCGAGGCCGCCGAACGGTTCAACGAGGCAACCGAGCGCATGCGTTCGATCGCCCGCGAGGTGCAGCGCGAACTGAGCGTCACCCGCAACGAACTCAAGCGCGGCGTTCTGGAACTTCCCGATGAAGCCCGCGAATCCACAACGGCCATGCGCAAGGTGGTGAGCGAACAGATCCGCGCGCTCAACGAGCTTTCGGAAATCGCCGCCCGCCAGCCCAATGCACTGGACGCGACGCCGCCTGCCGCACAGACCCGAAACGGCAATGGTGCCGGGAATGGCAATGGCACTCGCGCCGCCGGCCAGCCGCAGCAGCCCGCTCCGCTTCCGCCCCAACCGGCGGCAGCCCCGGTAGCTGACAGCCAGCCGTACGAGGCACGCCGCCGGCCGCAGGCTTCCGAAAGTGCTGCCACCCAGCGCACGCCGGCCCGCAGCGGACCGGAGACACAGCAGAAGGGCTGGATGTCCGACCTGTTGCGCCGCGCCTCGCAGGAAGAAGCCACCGGCCGGGATGAGCGCGTGCAGCCGGCTGCGAAGCCCGAACCGGCGAGCGGTTCGCGCACGGCCCTGCACATGGTGGAATCGCTGAACTCGCTGTCCATGGACATCGCCCGCGCCATCGATCACGAGGCCTTCATCGACCTGTGGGATCGCTATCGCGCGGGCGAGCGCAACGTGTTCACCCGCAGGCTGTACACGCTGCAGGGCCAACAGACGTTCGACGAGATCCGTCAGAAGTACAAACGTGATCCGGAGTTCCGCTCCGCCGTCGACCGCTACATCGAGGACTTCGAGGCGCTCATCAAGCAGGTGTCGCAGAACGATCGCGACAACATGCTGAGCCAGACCTACCTGACGTCCGACACCGGCAAGGTCTACACCATGCTGGCGCACGCGAGCGGCCGTCTCGACTAGACGGCGCGCATGTGCATCAAAAAAGGCGCGTTCCCCGGAACGCGCCTTTTTTTGTCACCAATCCGGATAACCGGAAATGCCGTCAGATTTTCGCCAGTGTCCAGGCCAGAAGCTCGTTCAGCGCCTGGTCGAGCGCCTGGTTCATCGCGGCGACGGCAGCGCCGACTGTATCCCCGGATGACGGTGCGCTCGCCACGAACGTCCTCGCCGCCACGACGCGGCCATTACGGTCGTTGATGATCTTTGCCGAGAACTCGACAACCGCATTGCGGCCGCCATTGACGTCCAGCTGGAATGAACGGATGTCGGTCGCGAGCTGATAGTCGATCAGCAGGCCTTCTCCGGGAAGACCCGCCGCGCGCAGGCGCCCGGTGTTCTCGAACGCCTCGACCATCTTGGCCTGAAACAGCTTCGGCACCTTGTCGCTCCAGGACGCCTTGCCGAAATAGCTGATGCGGGTGTTGTCCGAAACCACGGCAATGTTGTCGGTGTCGAGTGCGGCGACGGCGCGCGGAATGGGCACCAGAATCTGCGCCCGGCTTCCGCCGATGGACGCCGGGAAATCGGAGGGCGCGGAGAGCGTATAGATCTCCCGCGGCGCGGAACCGCCGCCCAGCGCCGCGCAGCCTGTTACACCGGCGGCCAGAACGGTCGCGGCTAGGACCCTGGCAAGCGTCAGTCGTCTACGCTGAACCAAACTCATACCAACCAACGCCCTTCCCTCGCCCACGCTGTCAAGCCGCTTTACCGCGCCACGGCGCGAAACAACAGGAAACCACAAACATCATCGTGCGCAAAGCAATAGACCATTCCGGCCAGACTTCCAAATCGGATCCAGCGTTCATTCGACGCGCATAACCGCCCGGATCAGCGTCGTCGCGCGCCGTCGTAAAGCGGCACGTCCTCGCCACCAAATATCACACGGCTGGGATTGCGCTCGAATCCGGACACCGCGCGCTCAAACTGTTCCAGCGTCCGCCGTCCCTGCTCGATCATCGCCTGAAGATCGCGCAAACCCCGACCGGAGAACCGGGCGAAGCCTTCGGCAATGGGCGCGGCCCGCCCCTCGAACGCCTTGGCGATCACCCGGATCGAGCGCGCCGCTTCCGTGGCTTCCGCAATGAACCCCTTGCCGTCGCCGTCAA
>JBFHII010000477.1:0-2584 GCA_041596535.1 Breoghania sp.
GTACGCCCCCATCCCGCCGGTGTTCGGCCCCGCGTCGCCGTCATGGGCGCGCTTGTGATCCTGCGCGGTGGCGAGCGGCAGGACCGTCTCGCCGTCGGTGAGGACGAAAAAGCTCGCCTCCTCGCCCGCCATGAACTCCTCGATCACCACCTCCGCGCCCGCCGCGCCGAACGCACCCGCGAACATTTCGTCAATGGCGCCAATGGCTTGTCTCTCCGTCTCCGCCACGACGACGCCCTTGCCGGCCGCCAGCCCGTCCGCCTTGACGACGATCGGCGCGCCGCAGTCGCGCACATAGGCCTTGGCGCTCGCGGCATCAGTGAAGCGGCCATAGGCGCCGGTCGGAATTGCGTATTTGGCGCAAAGGTCCTTGGTGAACCCCTTGGACCCTTCAAGCTGGGCGGCCGCCGCATTGGGGCCGAAAGCCTTGATTCCGGCCGCCGCGAGATCGTCCACCAGGCCCGCCACCAGCGGCGCCTCGGGACCGACGACCACCAGCCCGATGGCCTTGTCGCGGCAGAATTCGATGATCGCCTGATGATCGGCGACGTCGAGATTCGCCTGTGTCGCCAACTGGTTGATGCCGGCGTTGCCCGGGGCGGCATAGAGCGTATCGAGTTGCGTGGATCTCGACATGGCCCAGGCCAGCGCGTGTTCGCGGCCGCCGGAGCCGATCAGCAAGACGTTCATGGGATGCCCCGTCGCAAGAATTCGGTTGCCGCGCGGTCTAGCACGAGTGCTCGTTGTTGCAAACGCGGCCGTCGCGTTTTCGCCAGCTCCCTGACTCGAGCCTCCTGACCCAAGCCCCTTGACGCAGGCGTCGATCCGCGCGACGGGAAGGTCCGCGATTTCGGGAGGCCTGGGGAGGGCAGGGGAGCACCATGCAGACGACACCGGACGGCAGCGTCGCCGACGCCGTGAAGGGAAACTGGGTCGACCGGTTCGCCCCGGACTGGTTGAAACCCTACGCCAGGCTGGCGCGCTGGGACCGGCCGATCGGCTGGTGGCTGTTGCTGTGGCCGTGCTGGTGGTCGGTGGCGCTGGCCTCGGGCGCGGCCGGCAGCCTGTATCCCGATCCGGTCCACCTGGCGCTGTTCATGATCGGCGCGATCGCCATGCGCGGGGCGGGCTGCACCTACAACGACATCGTCGACCGCAACCTCGACGGCGCGGTCGAGCGCACCCGCTCGCGGCCCATCCCCAGCGGCCAGGTGAGCCTGCTTCAGGCCGGATTTTTCCTTGTGTTGCAAGCGCTTGTCGGCCTCGCGGTGCTGTTGTCGTTCAACACGTTCACCATCATTCTCGGCATCGCCTCGCTCGCCGTCGTGGCGGTCTATCCGTTCATGAAGCGGGTCACCGACTGGCCGCAGGTGGTGCTCGGGCTGGCGTTCACCTGGGGCGCGCTGATGGGCTGGGCGGCGGAATTCGGCCGTCTCGGCTGGCCGCCGCTGGCCATGTATGCCGGCGGAATCCTGTGGACGATCGGCTACGACACCATCTACGCGCACCAGGACAAGGAAGACGACGCGCTGGTCGGCGTGCGCTCGACGGCGCGGCTGTTCGGCGACTGGACCAAGCCGGCGCTGGCGCTGTTGTACGTTGGCGCGACAGGCTTTTTCGCGCTCGCCGCGACGCTGGCCGACACCGGCCCGGTGGCGTTTCTCGGCCTCGCCGCCGGTGCCCTGCATCTCGGCTGGCAGATCGTCGTGCTCGACATCGACGAGCCGGACCAGTGCCTCAAACTCTTCAAGGCCAACCGCGGCTACGGCTGGATCGTCTTCGCCGGACTGACCATCGACGCGCTGATCGGAAATCTTTGATGCGGGATTCAAAACAGCCGTCATTTGCAGCATTTTTCCAGTTGTTTTGACGGTGTTTTGAATCACTTTTGACTCAGAATTTGAATTTGGGGGTGAAGCCGCGGGTGAACCCGCGGATGAACCGGGGCCGCGATCGCCCGGATTGCCCGAGCCTGACTGGCGCCGACGACACCAACTGACTCCAACCGGCGCCGACTGGCGCCAGCCGCTTGTCTTGGCCCTTGATATCCCCGCGTCGCGACCGGCGCGCCAAAACTTGTCCCCGGTGCGTGCGGGCGGGGTATGATGCTGGGTCCCGGGTCTGCTGTGCATCACTGCGTGCTGCACCGCGCACGGGATGACATCGTGGGGTCACGTGCCCTTCGGGCGTGTCTCTCCTGGATCCCGGATCTGTCGACGCGCTTTCAGCGCGCTCGGTCCGGAATGACGTGGCGAGTCGAAGGGCGGTGGGGAGATTTCGTTTTGTAGCTGCTTTTGATCGGGTGTCGTGGTCGCGTTGGGGCTGCGTTGGAAACGGAGGCTGTGAACACCGTTCTCTCCGTGATGCTTCAACTCACCGCGTCATTCCGGGCAGCGTGCGGCAAAGCCGCATCGCGTGAACCGGAATCCCGGAGGGATTCGCCCGGAGGGCGCTCGTTTTCTTCCCGCGAGCGTCTGGGGCCGCTTGGCGGCCTGGAGAAACAGCAAGCGCCCGCGGTGGCTTTGCTTCTGGGTCCCGGGTCTGCGGCGCATCACTGCGTGCTGCACCGCGCACGGGATGACAA
>JBFHII010000478.1:0-2574 GCA_041596535.1 Breoghania sp.
CCAGCGATCCCTTCTGTGCCACATGGGTGCCCAGCACCTCGCGCAACGCCTCGTGCACCAGATGGGTGGCGGAGTGGTTGGCGCGCAGCCGCGTGCGCCGCGCGTGGTCGACCTCCAGTTCGACCGCCTCGCCCGCCTTCACGATGCCTTCGTCCACGCGGGCGAGATGCACGAACAGCCCGTCCGCCTTCTTCTGCGTGTCGGTGACCGTGAGCCGGAAACCGTCGCCGGCAATCGTGCCGGTGTCGCCCATCTGGCCGCCGGACTCGCCATAGAACGGCGTCTGGTTGACGACCACGGCGATCGCGTCGCCCGCGCCCGCCGAGGAAACTTCCGCGCCGTCCTTCACCAGCGCCTGGATGACGCCCTCGGCCCGCTCGGTGTCGTAGCCGAGGAATTCGCTCGCCCCGGTCTTCTCGCGCAGGCCGAACCAGATCGCCTCGGTGGCCGCTTCGCCGGACCCCGCCCAATTGGCGCGCGCCTCGGCCTTCTGGCGCTCCATCGCCGCGTTGAACGCGTCCGTGTCGACCGCGATATCGCGCTGGCGCAGCGCGTCCTGGGTGAGATCGAGCGGAAAACCGTATGTGTCGTAGAGCTTGAAGGCGGTCTCGCCGTCGAGCGTGGCGCCCTCGCCGAGACCGGACGTCGCCTCGTCGAGCAGCGTCAGCCCGCGGTCCAGCGTCTTGCCGAAGCGGCGCTCCTCCAACGTCAGCGTCTCGCTGATCAGCGCCTCGGCGCGCACCAGCTCGGGATAGGCCTGGCCCATCTCGCGCACCAGCGTCGGCACCAGCTTGTAGATCACCGGATCCTGCGCGCCGAGCAGCTTGGCATGGCGCATGGCGCGGCGCATGATCCGCCGCAGCACGTAGCCGCGGCCTTCGTTCGAGGGCAGCACGCCGTCGGCGATCAGGAAGGAACTGGCACGCAGGTGATCGGCGATCACCCGGTGGCTGGCGGCCTTGTCACCGTCCGCGCTCGTGCCGGTGGCATTCTCGGATGCCGCGATCAGCGCCCGGAACAGATCGATGTCATAGTTGTTGTGCACCCCCTGCAGCACGGCGGCGATGCGCTCGAGCCCCATGCCCGTGTCGATTGACGGACGCGGCAGGTCGACGCGCTGCTCCTTGGTGAGCTGCTCGTACTGCATGAAGACGAGGTTCCAGATCTCGATGAAGCGGTCGCCGTCCTCGTCGGGCGAGCCCGGGGGGCCGCCGGGGATCTTTTCGCCGTGATCATAAAAGATCTCGGAACACGGGCCACACGGGCCGGTGTCGCCCATTGCCCAGAAATTGTCGGACGTGGGGATGCGGATGATGCGGTCGTCGCTCAGCCCGGCGATCTTCTTCCACAGGTCGAAGGCCTGGTCGTCGTCGTGATAGACGGTGACCAGAAGCTTGTCCTTGGGCAGGCCGAATTCCTTGGTGATCAGGCCCCAGGCGAGCTCGATTGCCTGCTCCTTGAAATAGTCGCCAAAGGAGAAGTTGCCCAGCATCTCGAAGAAGGTGTGGTGGCGCGCGGTGTAGCCGACGTTGTCGAGATCGTTGTGCTTGCCGCCGGCGCGCACGCATTTCTGCGCCGTCACGGCACGCGAATAGTCCAGTTTCTCGACGCCGGTGAACGCGTTCTTGAACTGCACCATGCCCGCGTTGACGAACATCAGCGTCGGATCGTTGCGCGGAACCAGGGGGCTTGAGGGAACTATCTCGTGGCCATTGCGACGAAAATACTCAAGGAACGCTGACCGGATCTCGTTTACGCCGCTCATGGACTGGCTTCGACCTCATGCTTCCCGGCGCGGAAGGACAACCACGCTGCGCCGGATTGACTGTTTGGAGCGTTTCTAGTGCTTCCCGCATATTCGGGCAAGGCGAAGCGGTTTCAAGGCCGCGAATATACGGCGGTTTCTCACCTGACAATGCGTCAGTTCGGGTGCGCCGCTGCCGCCAGGGCCGGACATGCCCCCGAACCGGGCCGGTCGCGCGCGCAACGGCCGGCCAAAACGCACCGCGCCCGCCGGCGAGAGGCCGGCGGGCGCGGTGTCATGTCAATTCGGCGGGATACCCTGTCGGTTGGGCGTGATGCCCGGGTACGATCCCCAATCGGATCACATCCGGGCAAGCCCCGAGTCACATCCGCGATGGCACGGCATGGCACCGGAAGGCCCCATGCCGGCGCGGATCAATCCTCTTCGACGCCGCCATCCGGATCGGTGATCTTCTCGGCGATCAGGCCCGCATTCTGCCGGATCGCGCTTTCGATCTCCGCGGCCACTTCCTCGTTCTCGCGCAGGAAGGTTTTCGCGTTCTCGCGGCCCTGGCCGAGGCGCTGGCTGTTGTAGGAGAACCAGGAACCGGATTTCTCGACGATACCGCCCTTGACGCCCAGATCGATCAGCTCGCCCATCTTGGAGATGCCTTCGCCATACATGATGTCGAATTCGATCTGCTTGAACGGCGGCGCCAGCTTGTTCTTGACCACCTTGACGCGGGTCTGGTTGCCGACGATCTCGTCCCGGTCCTTGATGGAGCCGATACGGCGGATGTCGAGACGGACGGAGGCGTAGAACTTCAGCGC
>JBFHII010000479.1:0-2572 GCA_041596535.1 Breoghania sp.
ACCCGCAGATAGGTGGACTTGTTGGCCCGGGCGATCTCCTCGACGCGCTGCAGCAGATGATCGACCTCCGCCTCCGGCCCGTCCAGTTCGACGATCAGCAGCGCCTCGGCGTCGAGCGGGTAGCCGGCGTTGACGAAGGCTTCGGCGGCGTGGATTGCCGGCTTGTCCATCATCTCCATGCCGCCGGGGATGATGCCGGCGGCGATCACATCGGCCACGCACTGGCCGCCGTCCTCGCTGGAACCGAAGCCGACCAGCAGCGCGCGCGCGGTTTCCGGCTTGCGCAGGATGCGCACCGTGACCTCGGTGACCACGCCGAGCAGCCCTTCGGATCCGGTCATCAGGGCCAGCATGTCATAGCCCTCGGACTCCAGGTGCTTGCCGCCGAGACGGATCACTTCACCGGTGATCAGCACCATTTCCAGGCCGAGAACATTGTTGGTCATCAGCCCGTACTTGAGCGAGTGCACCCCGCCGGAGTTCTCCGCGATGTTGCCGCCGATGGAACAGGCAATCTGCGACGACGGATCGGGCGCGTAATAGAAGCCTTCATGCTCGACCGCGCGAGTGATGCCGAGATTGGTGACGCCGGGCTGGGTGACCACCACGCGGTTGGCGAAATCGATGTCCAGCACCTGGTTGAATTTCATCATCGACATCAGCACGCCGTCGGCCAGCGGCAGGGCGCCGCCCGACAGCGATGTGCCGGCACCGCGCGGCACCACCTTGACGTCGTTGTCGTAACAATAGCGTAGCACGCGCGAGACCTGATCGACCGTCTCGGGAAGCACGACGACGAACGGCAGCTGCCGGTACGCGGTCAGCCCGTCGCTCTCATAGGGGCGCATTTCCGTCTCGCCGGAGATCACCCCCTCGCCCGGAACGATTGCCGACAACGCGCGGACGATCTCGTCGCGCCGGTCCAGCGTCGCCGTATCCGGTTTCGGCATCATCAGGCCCGACATGGCGTTCTCCCGCAATTCGCGCTGTTCAGGTTGTTGTTGTTCATATATTCCAGATCGTTGAAAGTAGGAAACCCGGTGCAGAAGAAAAGCGAGCCGAAAACGCCCTGCTTCCAACGCTCCGGCGTGGACTATGCCAAATCAGGCCGCCGGCGGGTATGGCGGGTCTGGACGAATAATTATTTCCGGAAGATTGAAAATGAATAGCTTCTCGGACATGGAAATCTTCTCGCGCGTCGTCACCGCCGGCAGCATGTCGGCCGCGGGACGCGAAATGGGTCTGTCGCCGGCCATGGTCTCCAAGAGGCTGCGCCGGCTCGAGGATCGCCTGGGCACCCGGCTGTTGCAGCGGACGACGCGGCAGATCGCGCTGACCGAAGCCGGACGGGGCTACTTCGACCGGGTGGTCGCGATCCTCGCGGCGATGGAAGAGGCGGAAGCCTTCGTATCCCGACGCTCCGAGCTGGCGCGCGGCACCCTCAAGGTCGCCGCCCCGACGTCTTTCGGCCGCATGCACATCGCACCGCATCTGGGACCCTTTCTCGACGGCAACCCCGATCTCAGTATCAATCTGGAACTCTCCGACGATTTTGTCGACATCGTCGGTGAAGGTTATGACGTGGCGATCCGCATCGCGGAGCTGTCCGATTCCAGTCTCGTCGCCCGCCGCCTCGCCCGCAACCATCGCGTCCTGTGTGCAAGCCCGTCGTATCTCGAACGGAACGGCGAGCCCGAGTCGATTGATGCGCTGCGCAACCACGTGTGCCTCGCCGCCGCCAACCAGGATCCCTGGCGCCTGGACGGACCCGACGGACAGATCGTCGTGCGCGCCACGGGCCGACTGTCGACAAACTCCAGCGAAGTCGTGCGCGAGGCACTGATCGCCGGCGCCGGCATTGCGCTGCGCTCAACGTGGGACGTCGGCGAGGAGCTGCGCGACGGCCGGCTGCAGATCATCCTGCCGGACTTCCGCGCCTCCAAACATGTCGGCATTTACGCCGTCTATGCCAGCCGGCGCTTTCTTCCGGCCAAGGTCCGGGTGTTCATCGACTATCTGACTCACCTGTATGGTCCCGATCCCTATTGGGACGATGGCCTGGCCGACCTGCTCACCCTGCCATCGGTTGCCGCCACAGGGTGATTCTGCCATACATATGATAATTGGAATGTTGTTGCGCGACTTTTGGTCCGGTTTTCTTCTACCGAGCGCCCTGCAAGACTGCACGGGAGATGCAGTCACCGAACTGGCCTGAACTTAAAATAATGGGAGACACGGAATGATGCGCTTGATCCTGGTAGCCGGCGCCGCCCTGTTGGCGAGCACTGCCGCGAGCCTCGCCGACGGAGACGCCGACAAGGGTGAGAAAGTATTCAGAAAATGCAAGGCCTGCCACGCTGTCGGCGAGAACGCCAAGAACAAGGTCGGGCCTGAGTTGAATGGGATCATGGGTCGCGAGATCGCGAGCGTCGAGGGCTACAAGTACTCCAAGGCAATGATCGAGTTCGGAGAAGGCGGCAAGGTGTGGGACGCGGAAACGCTAAAACCCTACCTGCACAAGCCGAAAGACGTGGTCAAAAAGACCAAGATGGCGTTCGCGGGACTGCGCAAG
>JBFHII010000480.1:0-2564 GCA_041596535.1 Breoghania sp.
AGACCGGCACCGCCGGCTACATCGCCTCCTTCCCGATTCCGGAAGTGGTCCGCGGCATCAATTCCTTCCTGCTCGGCGCGCAGTCGGTCAACCCGGACTTCAAGCTCAAGGTTATCTGGGTGCAGTCGTGGTTTGACCCGGGCAAGGAAGCCGATGCCGCCAAGGCGCTGATCGACCAGGGCGTCGACGTGCTGACCCAGCACACCGATTCCCCCGCGGCCATGCAGGTCGCCGAGGAACGCGGCATCTACGCCTTCGGTCAGGCCTCTGACATGATCAACTTCGGTCCCAAGGCGCAGCTCACCGCGATCATCGACAACTGGAACGACTACTACAACGCCCGCGTCGCGGCCGTCCTCGACGGCTCGTGGACGTCGACCGACACCTGGGGCGGTTTCGACCAGGAGATGGTCCACATGGCGGCCTTCACCAACATGCCCGACGACGTGAAGGCGATGGCCGAAGAGACCATGGCCAAGATCAAGTCCGGCGGGTTCCATCCCTTCACCGGCCCGATCACCAAGCAGGACGGATCCGAATGGCTGGCCGATGGTGCCGTGGCTGATGACGGCACGCTGCTGGGCATGGATTTCTACGTCAAGGGCATCGACGACAAGCTGCCGAAATAAGGCGCATCGTCACACAAGCCTGAACGACAAAAGGCGCCGGGCGGGAATCCAGCCTGCCCGGCGTTTCCGGGAGAACGACAAACGGGAGCGCGGAATACCAGACACGAACCGGCATTGAACACGACTGCGGGGGCGCAGTCCCGATGCCGCAACAACGGGGAACAGCATGTCTAACAATCATCTCGGCGCGACGGCGGCGCAACTCAGGGATCCGAACTGGACACCGTCCATGGCCAAGGCGGTGCCGCTGGGCATCCAGCACGTCCTGGCGATGTTCGTCTCCAACGTCACGCCGGCGATCATCGTCGCCGGAGCCGCCGGTTTCGGCTTCGGATCGAATTCGCCAGACTTTCCGAACATGATCTACATGATCCAGATTTCGATGCTGTTCGCCGGTATCGCGACACTGTTTCAGACCATCGGATTCGGCCCTGTGGGCGCGCGTCTGCCGATCGTCCAGGGCACGAGTTTCGCCTTTCTGCCGGTGATGATCCCGGCCGTGGCGGGGCAGGGCGTGGCCGGTCTCGCCGGTCTGATGACTGGTGTCGTCATCGGCGGCATCTTCCACTTCTTCCTGGGCACGGTCATTGGCCGCATCCGCTTCGCGCTGCCGCCGCTTGTCACCGGGCTGATCGTCCTGATGATCGGTCTGTCGCTGATCCGCGTCGGCATCCAGTACACCGCCGGCGGCGTCCCGCTGATGGGCAAGCCGGGATACGGCACTTTCGCCATGTGGTTCCCGGCCCTGGTGGTGATCGCCGTCACGCTCGGGCTGAAGTTCTTCACCCGGGGCATCCTGGCGGTGGCCGCCGTGCTCGTCGGTCTCATCGCCGGCTACATCGTGGCGCTGTTCATGGGCCAGGTGAACTTCGGCAACATCGGCAATGCCGCCGCCTTCGCGATCCCGGTGCCCTTCAAGTGGGGCATCGAGTTCAACGCCTCGATCATCATCGGCATGTGCCTGATGGCCATCATCTCGGCCATCGAGACGGTCGGCGACACCTCGGGCATCACCAAGGGCGGTGCGGGCCGTGAGGCGACCGACAAGGAAATCTCCGGCGCCACCTTCGCCGATGGTCTCGGCACCGCGATCGCCGGTGTTTTCGGCGGCTTGCCGAACACCTCGTTCAGCCAGAATGTCGGTCTCATCTCGATGACCGGCGTCATGAGCCGCCATGTCGTGACCTACGGGGCGATCTTCCTGATCATCTGCGGCTTCCTGCCGAAGATCGGCGCCGCCGTTTCCACCGTGCCGATCAACGTGCTCGGCGGAGGTGTGATCGTGATGTTCGGCATGGTCGCGGCCGCCGGCATCAACATGCTCTCGGACGTGGTCTGGAACCGCCGCAACATGGTCATTCTCGCCGTGTCGCTGTCGGTCGGCCTCGGTCTGCAGCTGGAGCCCGGCGCGCTTCAGCACCTGCCCAAGACGGCGCAGATCCTGCTGACCTCCGGCCTGCTGCCTGCGGCCATCCTGGCCGTGATCCTCAACCTCACGCTGCCGGAAGAGGCGGCCGAAGAACAGGCATAAGCCTGCTCATCGCGGCGGCGGGCCAGGGTCCGCCGCCGCCTTCTCACCCAAAATCGACAAGACCTTGGCGGGGCGTCAATGACACCGTTTCTGGCCGATTGGCTCAATCTACTGCTGCGCTGGGCGCACCTGATCGTCGGCATCGGCTGGATCGGTACGTCGTTCTATTTCATCGCCCTGGACCTGGCGCTGCGCAAGCGCGCCGGCATGCCCGAGGGGGTGCTCGGCACCGCCTGGGAGGTGCACGGTGGTGGCTTCTATCACGTTCAGAAATACACCGTGGCGCCGAGCGAGCTGCCCGAGGATCTGCTGTGGTACAAGTGGGAGGCCTATCTCACCTGGGTGACGGGCTTCGCGCTGCTGATCGTGCAGTATTATTTCAACGCGAGCGTCTATCTGATCGA
>JBFHII010000481.1:0-2519 GCA_041596535.1 Breoghania sp.
GTTTCGCCGTCATCTATCGTCCGCAATCATTTTGAGGGGTGCATTCCATGGCCCGTGCCGCTGTTCCCGCTATCTCCGCCGGAGAAAATGGCCTCAGCCGTTATCTCACCGAAATCCGCCGCTTCCCGATGCTGGAGCCGCAGGAAGAATACATGCTCGGCAAACGCTACAAGGAGCATGAGGATTCCGAGGCCGCGCACAAGCTGGTGACGTCGCATCTGCGTCTCGTGGCCAAGATCGCCATGGGCTATCGCGGATACGGACTGCCGATCGGAGAAGTCATTTCCGAGGGCAATGTCGGGCTGATGCAGGCGGTGAAACGCTTCGAGCCGGACAAGGGTTTCCGGCTGGCCACCTATGCGATGTGGTGGATCAAGGCCTCGATCCAGGAATATATCCTGCGCTCGTGGAGCCTCGTGAAGATGGGCACCACCGCCAACCAGAAGCGCCTGTTCTTCAACCTGCGCAAGGTGAAGGGACAGATCCAGGCGCTGGACGACGGCGATCTGAACCACGAACACGTGGAGAAGATCGCGACGCGTCTCGGCGTGTCGGAGGAAGAAGTCATCTCCATGAACCGGCGCCTGTCGGGTGACAGTTCGCTCAATGCGCAGATCCGCACTGATGGTGACGGCGGCGGCGAATGGCAGGATTGGCTCGTCGACGACAGCGAAAGCCAGGAGACGCTGCTGGCCGAGCAGGAAGAACTCGACCACCGGCGCATGCTGCTCAACGAGGCGCTGGACGTGCTCAACGAGCGCGAACGCCGCATCTTCGAGGCGCGCCGGCTGTCGGAGGATCCGATCACGCTCGAGGATCTGTCGGGCGAGTTTGGCGTGTCGCGCGAACGTGTCCGCCAGATCGAGGTCCGGGCCTTCGAGAAGGTGCAGGCCGCGATGATCAGCCAGTCCAAGGCGCTGGAAGCCGGCACGGCCGAGGCTATTGCCGCGTCGTAAGCGGCTTTGCCGGCAGAAAACATGAAAACGGGCGTCCGCTGCACGGCGGGCGCCCGTTTCGCTTTCTCGGGGCAGGGGCTATTTCAGCTCCACCGCGTAGTCTTCGACGGGCGCCAGGGTCTCGACCAGCCCGGCCTCCTTCATGAACAGGCCGAATCGCTCGTAGCGGCCAACGTCCATGGCCGCGGGGCGCTTGGCGAAGCGCGGCAGGGTGTCGAACCAGGCGCGGCGGTTGAGCTCGTCGTCGAGATCGGCGTGGTTCTTGATGAAGGCCTGGAAGCCGTCCTCGGGATGATTGGTCAGATAAATCGTGGCGGCTTCCACGGCACGCAGGAACCGCTTGAAGCGGTCATCGTCGAGCTTTTCGCTGTTCACGATGTAGATCAGCTCGTCGTAGACCGGCACGCCGTGCTCCTCGGGGTAGATGGCGATGCCGGGCTTGCCCTCGATCTCGAGCTGGGTGAGTTCGAAATTGCGGTAGGCGCCGACGACCGCATCCACCTGTCCCGACAGCAGCGCCGGGGTCAGCGCGAAGTTGACGTTGATCATCTCCACGTCGGTTTCCGTGAGGCCGACGGTCCTGAGCATGGTCGACAGGATGGCATCCTCGAAGCCGGAGATCGAAAAGCCGACCTTCTTGCCCTTGAGGTCCTCCAGCGAGGCGACGGGACCGTCTTTCAGCGCGATCACCGCGTTGAGCGGGGTCTCGATCAGCGTGCCGATGCGGGTGAGCGGCAGCTTCGCCTGCACCTGCTCGTAGAGCGTCGGCTGGTAGGAGACGGCGATGTCGCCCTGGCCGGCGGCCACCAGCCGCGGCGGCGCGCTGGGATCGGAGGGCGCGATCAGCTCCACGTCGAGACCCTCGGCCTCGAAGTATCCCAGTTCCTTGGCGACGATCAGCGGGCCGTGGTCGGGATTGACGTACCAGTCGAGCAGCACGGTCAGCTTGTCGGCGGCGCGGGCCGGCGCGGTGAGGGCGGGTGTGAAGAGCATCAGCCCGGCAAGGGCCGCAAGACACAGGCGTTTCATTCAAAGTCCTCCAGTGGATTCAGGTGTTCAGTTGGATTCCGCCTGCCAGGGAGCCATGGCGGCGGTGATGCGGGCCACGGCGAAGCGCAGCAGAAGCGCCATGACCGCGAGGATGGCGAGCGCGGCGAAGACCACGTCGGTCTGCACCCGCGCATTGGCCTGCAGCATGACGAAACCGAGGCCGGCCGAGGAGCCGACCCATTCGCCGACGATCGCGCCGATGGGCGCGAAGACGGCGGAGACGCGCAGGCCCGTGGACAGGGCGGGAAGCGCGGCGGGAATGCGGAAATAGACCAGCACCTGCAGCCGGGTGGCGCGGGTCAGCCGCGCGTAGTCCAGCAGCGCCGGATCGGTGCGGGTCAGCCCGTCATAGAAGGACGAGGCGACGGGGAAGAAGATGATCAGCATCGCCATGACGATCTTCGAGGCGATGCCGAAGCCGAACCACAGCACCAGCAGCGGCGCTATGGCGAACACCGGCAGCGCCTGGGTGATGACGATGGCCGGCAGGGCGAAGCGGCGCACCGCGGGCGA
>JBFHII010000482.1:0-2488 GCA_041596535.1 Breoghania sp.
CGGGGACGTGCTGCTGTCCATCGAGGCGATGAAGATGGAAACCGCGATGCACGCCGAACGCGACGGCACGATCGCCGAGGTGCTGGTCACCACGGGCGCCCAGATCGACGCCAAGGACCTGCTGGTGGTGTTCGAGGCGTAGCATCGGCACAAACGGTGCGGCCGCCGGATCCGGATCTGGCGGCGCAATCCGCTGCATGGGCCGGCGCCGATAATTCGGACCGATTGATCATTGCCCCGGTGCGCAGCTTTCGTTAGCGTGCGGCCAAATGGATGGCGTCCCGATGAGGGGCTGAAAGCGAGTCCGGTGCGGCCGACCCAACCAGGGGGCCAATTCCGGAGCTGTCCGGCGGCGCAACGGTTCACCCCGGCGCCCGCTGACCTGTCGGTCTCACTCGCTGTGGTTTGAACGAAACAACGCGGGAGGCCTGATATGGCTCAACGACTGCTTTTTCCTGTCCTGACCTCATCGATTGCCCTGCTGCCCGGCGCCGCATTCGCCCATGTGGGCCATCTCGGCGAAGTTGCCGGCCATTCCCACTGGGTGGGCGTCGCGGCGATCGCCGGCGCGGCCGCTGTCGCCGGGCTGGTGGCGCTGAAGGGCCGCCGCAAGCGCGCACGCGACGCGGAGGACACGCCGTCCGAGACGGCCGCCGACACCGAAGCCTCCAAGGGCTGAGGAAATCATGTCTGAAAAACTTGGCCTGATGATCTGCGGTCACGGCAGCCGCAACAAGGGTGCCGTGAAGCAGTTCGCGCAACTGGCCGAAGGCCTGCGCGCCCGCTTTCCTGACTGGCCGGTGGAATACGGCTATCTGGAATTCGCCAATCCGGTGATCAAGGACGGTCTCGACCGGCTGCGCGCCGCGGGCTGCACCCGGGTGCTGGCGGTGCCGGGCATGCTGTTTGCCGCCGGCCATGCCAAGAACGATATTCCGAGCGTGCTCAACACCTACCAGGCGCAGCATCCGGAAATGGCCATCGACTATGGCCGCGAGCTGGCGGTCGACACGCGCATGGTGCGCGCCGCCGGAGACCGGGTGCGCGAGGCGCTGGAGGCGGCGGGCGGCGACGTGCCGGCGCACGAGACGCTGCTGATGGTGGTGGGGCGCGGCGCGTCCGATCCCGACGCCAACTCCAATGTCGCCAAGATCACCCGGCTTCTGTGGGAAGGCATGGGGTTCGGCTGGGCGGAAACGTCGTATTCCGGCGTCACCTTTCCGCTGGTCGCGCCCGGGCTGGAGCATGCGGCGAAGCTGGGCTACCGGCGCATCGTGGTGTTTCCGTATTTCCTGTTCACCGGGGTGCTGGTGCAGCGGATCTATTCCGCCACCGACGAAGTCGCGGCGAAGCATCCCGGGATCGAGTTCATCAAGGCGGGCTATCTCAACGACCATCCCCAGGTGATCGACACCATGGCGGACCGGGTTTCCGAGATCCTGCAGGGCGCCAACCTGATGAACTGCCAGATGTGCAAGTACCGCGAGCAGGTGCTGGGCTTCGAGGCCGACATCGGGCTGGCGCAGGAAAGCCATCACCATCACGTGGAAGGCCTCGGCGCGGAGGCCGAGTGTCAGCTCTGCGAGGAGACCTGCACCGGGGCCTGCGAGGAGCAGGTGCGCGCAGCCGCCCATGACCATGACCATCATCACGACCACGACCACGACCATGGGCATTCGCATGGACATGACCATGATCACGGGCATCACCATCCGCCCTATCCTCATGCCGACCATCCGCTGGGGCCGAAGAGCATGGAGAAAAAGGGGTGAGCGGATCGCCGCGATCGTCGCGATTGCCTCGATTGCCCATGTGTGCGGCCGATCCTTCGAGACAGCCGCTTCGCGGCTTCCTCAGGATGAGGTCGTGTGGGGATGATGGATTGAAGCCCCGCAAGCGGGCCGGCAGGGGCCTCACCGCTCCCCAATCCTGTTATCCGGGGGAGAGCGGGCTGGGGGCGGTCCGGTCAGTCGGGAGGCCGTGTCATGACGCTTGCCTATGAGCGCGATCCGGCGGCGATTTATCGCGCGTCGTTCGCCACCGTGCGGGCCGAGGCGCGGCTCGAGCGGCTGCCCGACGATCTGCATCCGCTGGCCATCCGGCTGATTCATGCCTGCGGCATGGTGGATGTGGCCGACGACCTGGCGTTCTCGTCCGACGTGATGGCACGCGGCCATGCGGCGTTGCAAGCCGGCGCGCCGGTGCTGTGCGACGCGACGATGGTCGCCTCGGGCGTCATTGCGCGCTATCTGCCCGCGCACAACGAGGTGCTGTGCCTGCTGGACGACCCGCGTGTGCCGGAGCTGGCGAAGCGGCTCGGCACCACGCGTTCGGCCGCCGCGGTGGAGCTGTGGCGCCCGCGCATCGAGGGAGCCGTGGTGGTCATCGGCAACGCGCCGACGGCGCTTTTTCCTCTGCTCGAGCGACTCGATGAAGGCTGGCCGAAACCGGCGGCGATTCTCGGCTTTCCCGTCGGCTTCGTCGGCGC
>JBFHII010000483.1:0-2484 GCA_041596535.1 Breoghania sp.
GGGTTGGACAGACGAACGATGTCCCAACCCTCGGGCAATGCGTCCAGGCTGTCCATCAACGCACCGAAATCCGCGTTGAAGCGAAGATCGTCCTCGAGCACCAGAACCGGGCCAGTCAGCCCGCGATCGACGATCATCCGATGAATGGCGAGATGGCTGGCGTAACAGCCGACTTCTCCATCGGTCATCGCCGAGCAACGACCTTTGTCGTCCTCGAACATCCCCTGCAGCCAGGCCGGCAGCGCATCACCTCGCAAAGCCGGGAACCGCTCGAATGTCAGCGAAAAACGCGAAAGCTCATCCGTCATCCAGGAGAGCCGGTCCGCGTCCCTGTCCATATTGATGACGAAAATATGCACGTGAAGTTCCCGGTTCTGGAGCGAACATGTCGCGCCTTATAACTGAATCCAGCCCGGTGGGAACAGGTCACGGATGTCGGTCGTGCGCTGCTTCTGTTCCGAAAACCACTGGTGCGGCGCGATTGTAAGCCCACCCTCATGCTGGCCGGCCCACGCGCTCCACCAGCTGAATGTGCTGTTCGCAATGATGTGGTGCCGGCAGGCGGCCATCAGGCGAAAGTCGCCGTCTCGCGATCCGCCGTCGACGAATTCAGCGTCGTCCCAATGGGACAGCCGGTCCCTCGCGGCGGGCAGATCGTCCGAGAAAACCAGAAACCGCCGTGCGCCGGTCGCGGCCTTCAGGCGATCCCGTGCCCGGTCATAGTAGGCGATATCGAGCATTCCATGGGCCGCAGCCGCGGCCGGATCGCTTCCGTAATCACCGCAGCGTACATGCACCGACACCGCGTTTCCCGCCATGTCCAGGATCTGCGGCGCCACCGGCGCGTGCGATACCGCCGCAAGGATGTCCGAACGCAACACGTCGGCGATCGGCGCGAAGTAACGTTCCGACTGGAAATAGCCGATCAGGAACCAGTTGCCGCGCAAATCTTTAAGCGCCTGATCGAAGACGAACTCCCGTTCAACATAAACACCCCCGCTCCAGCCGACGGGAATCTTGGGAGCCGGCTTCCCGCGTACGCGCCTGAATGCGCGGCGGCCACGCGACACCAGATCCGCAACCTTCGAAGCCCTGGCAGGCAAGAGTGGACAATCGATCCCGAATTCGGACAGAGCGAAGCCCGCATGTGCGAGACGGCCGGACATCTTGGGCCAAACGAAGAAATCGGCGTCGGCGTGAACCGCGAGTGCGCGCCCGGCAGCGTACTGGAACAGCTGGTTGCCCAGGCCGCCATTCAGTTGAGCGCAGATAACAGGCCTTGGGTACATGACAATCTCTCAGTGGATACCCGCCCTTGATATGCCATGGGCACGCCGGCCTCCAGCCCCATCGGCACGCCAGATGTGGGGAACGAATGAACGCGTGTGCGGGTCCCTCTGGAACCGAACGTTGCTGCATTGCTGCCGCAATGTTACTTCAGATACCGAATGCATACGGCGAACTATCGGGGCGACTCGTCGCAGACACGGCAAAAACAGTCAATACAACAATGCAGTAGCTCTATCGCGAAATCGTTCTCTATAGAATCTGCACTGGTAAATTTTACATGTTATGTAATCCTCATCAATCTGGCTGAATCCTCAATGCTTGGCACCGGACGGTATCTCAAGTCGCACATATTTGACCTTCGTCAGAAGGTGCGGCCAAACAAATACAACCTCGGGGGATACTTCGAGTATAGGATCTTCGAACGAACGCTATGCTACTCCGCGACCCACAGATTGATGTATTTCAAGGTGGGCCGCGCGGCCTCGACATCAATCGTGGCAATGATGACCCGCATGGAAACGGGGGACACCTCAGATAAACTCACGGATATAAGTGCGTTGACCGATCCTGCCTGGGCGCTGTTTCCGAGACGCAACCTCTGTGAAGAAGTCGATTTCCGGCTGTTTTCTCCGAACATTCGGCGGTTCACCGTCGTCCGCAATCCGCTGGATCGGCTGTGCTCCTTCTACAATCTTCTCAATCACACAGCAGAGGTCCGTGCCACCACGCCGCGGCTGCGTCGTGCGTCGGACCCCATGCGACACAACATACGCATTCACGACGAGAGTCTCGAAGATTACCTGGAGCGGATCATCGAGTTGCCGGATTGTGAGATGGATGAGCACATTCGTCCGCAGGCGTCGCTGGTTCGGCTTGGCCAGGTGAAATACGATCACGTTTGTCGCTTTGAGAACCTGGCGGCCGATCTGGCGGACATGTTCAAGGCGCTCGCATTGCCAGACGGCTATCTCGAGCAATTCCAACAGCCGATAAACAGTTCCAACCATGTCACCGCCAGCGCCATGATCCCGCGTTCGCTCCGCCATGAGGTCGAGAAGCGTTTTCATCGCGATTACGAGGCCTTCGGCTACTGAGCGCAGGCCTGTGGCGCCCGGTGTTCAATCGCGGTTCCGAACCATTCGATGCCGCCGTCGCCAACCAATTGACGCGCCGTTTCGACGCTTTGCCCCACAA
>JBFHII010000484.1:0-2456 GCA_041596535.1 Breoghania sp.
GATCACGTCGCCGGCGCGCTGGATGCGCACCGTGTCGCCGTCACGGATGTCCTTGCCCCCACGCAACGGCTCGCCGTCCTGGCCCAGGCCCTTGATGTAATCCTCGTTGTGCAGCGAGGCGTTGGAGACCACGACGCCGCCGACGGTGACCGGCTCGAGCTTGGCCACCGGCGTCAGCGCGCCGGTGCGGCCGAACTGGATCTCGATGGCGTTGAGAATCGTGAAGGCCTTTTCGGCCGGGAACTTGTGCGCGATCGCCCAGCGCGGGCTGCGCGAGACGAATCCCAACCGCTTCTGCAGATCCAGCCGGTCGATCTTGTAGACGACGCCGTCGATGTCATAGCCGAGCGTCGCGCGGGTCTCCTCGATGTCATGATAGACGCCGATCAGTTCCTCGACGCTCTCGCAGCGCTTCATCAGCGGGTTGGTGGCGAAGCCCCACTGCCTGAACGCCTCGATCATGCCCATCTGCGTATCGGCCGGCATGGCGCTCATCTCGCCCCAGGCATAGGCGAAGAATCTTAGCGGCCGCTGGCGGGTGATCTCGACGTTGAGCTGGCGCAAGCTGCCCGCCGCCGCGTTGCGCGGATTGGCGAAGGGCTTGCCGCCATTGCCGACCATGCGTTCGTTGAGGGCTGCGAAATCCGCATGCGCCATGTAGACCTCGCCGCGCACCTCGACGATATCGGGCACGCCTTGCGGCAAGTTTTGCGGGATATCGGCGATGGTCTCGGCGTTGCGGGTGACGTTCTCGCCCGTCGTGCCGTCGCCGCGGGTGGCGGCGGAGACCAGCCTGCCCTGCTCGTAGCGCAAGCTCAGCGACAGCCCGTCGATCTTCGGCTCGGCGGTCACCCCCAGCGCGCCCATCAGCGGGTCGTACTTGAGGAACCGGCGCACCCGGCCGACGAAATCGCGCACGTCATCGTCGGAAAACGCGTTGTCCAGCGACAGCATCGGGATCGCATGGGTGATCTTGCCGAAGGCCTCCTGCGGCGCGGCACCGACCTTCACGGACGGGGAGTCGGCGCGCACCTGGCCGGGAAAGCGTTGCTCAATCGCCGCGTTGCGCTGGCGCAGGGCATCATACTCGGCATCCGAGATGCTCGGCGCGTCCTCGCGGTAGTAGCGCGCGTCGTGCGCGGCGATCTCTTCGGCCAGTCGGGCCAGTTCGGCGGCCGCCTGCTCCTCAGTCAGATCCTCGACGGGCACGTCAGCGAAGTCGGCTTGGGTCATGTCGCTCGGAATGGTTTTCGACGGAATGCGACCCCGCCCTGGCCCGCGCGTGCCGGACAGATCACGGAATCATCGCGCCATTATGCGCGCAGATCATCAGCTTGAGAACGCGCCAAAGCATTTTCTCCAAGGCCCAGCCGCATGCCGATGGCCGCGACTTGCGCGGGCGTGACCGCCAGGCCGAAATCCGCGCGCAGAAGCACCGCGAGTTCCTCAACCGAGACGATCCGCCGCTTGCTCGTGACCCCGTCGCACACCTCGGTCACCGCGGTGTCGAAGGCGCTGACCCGGCCCCGGGGCGTCAGCCGGTTGAGCATCAGGTGGCTTGTGAACGGCTCCTGCGCCCAGGTCGCACAGACGTGGTTGGCGGCCTCCAGGTCGATGGGCAGCACCGGCGTATCGTCGAACCCGTAGAGATCGACCCAGCCTTCATCGGACCGTTTCTGCAGGACGGTGTCGCCGAACGCCTCGTCAGCCACGACGCGATAGGCATCCGCACCCTGGATTTCCACGCGGCTGGGCTCCAGCAGAACGGGACGCCGCGCGCCGGGGCCGCCGAAGGCCGTGTCCGCCAGCCAGTCGCGCCCCTCCACCTGCACCACGTGGGCTAGATGCGACCGCGCGCCGCGCTCGGGCTTGCACACCCGCGCCATCACCGCGCGCGCCTGAAAGCCGAAGGCCGCGAGCGCTTCGCCGAACAGTCTGTTGAGCTCGAAACAATAGCCGCCGCGGCCGCCGCGCAGGATCTTGTCCGTGAGCGCGGCCATGGACAGATCCGGCACCTCGCCGAGCAAGGGACCGATGCACTCGAAGGCGATCGCCGAAAGCTGCGCCTCCTGCAGCGCCGCGAGACCGGCCGCGTCCGCGCCGGGCATGGCAAGACCGATCCGGTCGAGATAAAGATCACGGTCGAAGGTGATGGCGGCTCTCCTGGCACCTGCGGACTGTCATAACCTAGACGGGCGCGCCGGTCATGAGCTGCCGGGCGGCGGCGCGGGCCTCGTCGGTGATGACGGAGCCCGCCAGCATGCGGGCGATTTCCTCGCGCCGCTCCGCCTCGCCAATCGGATTGACGCGGGTGGCGACCCGATCCGCATCGATCGCTTCCTTGGCGATCAGCAGATGGCCGATGGCGCGTGCCGCGACCTGCGGCGCATGGGTGACGGTGAGCACCTGCACGGTCGACGCCAGCCGCGCCAGCCGGTGGCCGATGGCTTCCGCCA
>JBFHII010000485.1:0-2446 GCA_041596535.1 Breoghania sp.
ATCATGGCGGCGGTGCTGGCGGGCTGTCTCGTCGGCATCGTCGGGCTGGGCAACACGCTTGTCCTCAAGCGCATGGGGATGGAGCGATGAGCGCATTTGCAATCAATCCGGCGCGGTCCGGCCGCATCGACACCGCTGCGGTTCTGCTGACGCTTGCCGGTCTCGGCGCGCTCGCCGCCTTCGCGCTGCCGCTGTTCAGCGGTGACGGCGTGCGGGTCTCAATATGGGCCGAGATCCGCATTGCGGGGCTTGCCGCTGCCATCATCGTGCTCGCCGCCGCGCGCCTTGTCGGCGTGCTGCGCGGAAGGACGGCGGATGTCGTCATGGCCGTTGTCGCGCATGCCGGCGCGTATCTGCTGATCGGCGCGCTGGAGGGCCGCGCGGGTGCGGCCACGGGCGGCTTCTGGGCGCTGGTGATCGCATGCTGGCTGCTGGCCTGGGCCTTTGTCGACGCGATGGCGAACTGGCGGCTTTCCAGCCGCACGGCCGAGCGTGCGGTGAACCTGATCATTCCGATGATCTTCGGCATCTGGCTGTTGATCCTGTGGCAGCTGATTGCGGTCGGTTTCGCGATTCCGCAGGTGCTGCTGCCGCCGCCGAGCATGATCGGCACGCGGTTCGCGTCGTCGCTGCCGACCCTGTGGGCGGATTTCCGGCAGACGTTCCTGCAGGCCGTGCTGATCGGCTATGCGCTGGGCTGCGGCTCGGGCTTCGTCATCGCGGTGCTCGTCGACCGGGTGCCGTTTCTCAAGCGCGGGCTGCTGCCCGTGGGCAACCTGGTCTCCGCGCTGCCGATCATCGGCGTGGCGCCGATCATGGTGATGTGGTTCGGGTTCGACTGGCCGTCCAAGGCGGCGGTGGTGGTCATCATGACGTTCTTCCCGATGCTGGTGAACACGGTGACCGGACTGGCGGCGGCCGACCGGATCCAGCGCGACCTGATGACCACCTATGCGGCCGGATACTGGCCGACGCTGGTGAAACTGCGCCTGCCGCAGGCGACGCCGTTTATCTTCAACGCGTTGAAAATCAATTCCACGCTGGCGCTGATCGGTGCGATCGTAGCCGAGTTCTTCGGCACGCCGACCGTCGGCATGGGCTTCCGCATCTCGACCGAAGTCGGACGCATGAATATCGACATGGTCTGGGCGGAAATCGCCGTGGCGGCTCTGGCCGGCTCGGTTTTCTACGGGATGGTGACACTGCTCGCGAGGGCATTTACGTTCTGGCACCCATCGGTTCGAGGATAAGACCGGGGGAGCCGCACCAGAGGAACTTGACATGACCGGAGCGGATATCGGGGTGTACCCCGGTCCGGCCGGTCCAGCGGGAGACGTGAGATGAAAAAGACAGTACTGACCGCATTGGCCGTGGCCGTCGGCCTAAGCTCGGGAATGGCGCAGGCCGCCGATTCCGTGACCCTGCAGCTCAAATGGGTGACCCAGGGCCAGTTCGCCGGCTACTACGTGGCCAAGGACAAGGGCTTCTACGAAGAGGAAGGTCTCGATGTCGAGATCAAGCCGGGCGGCCCGGACATCGCCCCGCCGCAGGTGATTGCCGGTGGCGGCGCCGACGTGATCATCGACTGGATGCCCTCAGCGCTCGCCTCGCGCGAGAAGGGCGTGCCGCTGGTCAACATCGCCCAGCCGTTCAAGAAATCCGGCATGATGCTCACCTGCCGCAAGGAAACCGGAATCACCTCGCCGGAGGATTTCAAGGGCCGGACGCTCGGCGTGTGGTTCTTCGGCAACGAGTATCCGTTCCTCTCCTGGATGAGCAAGCTCGGCATTCCGACCGAAGGCGGTGCGGACGGCGTGACGGTTCTCAAGCAGGGCTTCAACGTTGATCCGCTGCTGCAGAAGCAGGCCGATTGCGTCTCGACCATGACCTACAACGAGTACTGGCAGGTGATCGACGCCGGCCTGACGCCGGACGACCTGGTGGTCTTCAAGTACGAGGACCAGGGCGTCTCGACCATGGAAGACGGTCTCTACGTGCTCGAGGACAACCTCAAGGACGAGGCCTTCGTCGACAAGATGGCCCGCTTCGTGAAGGCATCCATGAAGGGCTGGGAATACACGCGCGCGCATCCGGAAGAAGCCGCGGAGATCGTGCTGGAGAATGATGCCACCGGCGCCCAGACCGAAAAGCACCAGAAGCGCATGATGCGCGAAATCGCCAAGCTGACCGCCGGCTCCGACGGCACGCTTGCCGAAGCCGACTACCGGCGCACGGTCGACAGCCTGCTGTCGGGCGGGTCCGATCCGGTCATCACCAAGGAGCCGGAAGGCGCCTGGACCTCTGTCGTCACAGACAAGATGAAGTCCATGTAATCACCCGTTTCGGGTAAACTGGACCGGCCGGCTGCAAAGCCGGCCGGTTTTTGATTCGGATCACAGCGCAAGAGGAACCACCCATGACGAACAGGCTTGGCGACATGATTGAC
>JBFHII010000486.1:0-2408 GCA_041596535.1 Breoghania sp.
ACTCCATGGGGACAGCGACGGGCTCCAGATGCACCACGGCGGAGGTGACCTTGGGCGGCGGCGTGAAGGCTTGCGGCGAGATGTCGAACAGCATGCGCGCCCGGGTGCGCCAGCCGGCGAGCACGCCGAGGCGGCCATAGGCCTTGTCCGTCTCATCCGCCACGATGCGCTCGGCGACCTCTCGTTGGAACATCAGCGTCAGGGACTGCCACCAGGGCGGCCACGGATCGCATTCCAGCCAGCCGGTCAGCAATTGCGTGCCGACGTTGTACGGCAGGTTGGCGACCACCCTGACGGGACCGTCGACTGCGGTCGCCAGCGCGCCCATGTCGATCTCCAGTGCATCCCCCTCGATCACCGTGAGGCGTTCCGGATAGTGATCCGCGATCTCGGAAAGCGCGGCGAGGCAGCGACTGTCCTTTTCGATGGCGATCACGGCCTTGGCGCCTTCGGCAAGCAGTCCGCGCGTCAGCCCGCCCGGGCCGGGGCCGACCTCGATGACCGTCACGCCTTCGAGCGCGCCTGACGAGCGCGCGATACGTGCCGTGAGGTTGAGATCGAGCAGAAAATTCTGGCCCAGCGACTTGCGTGCATCGAGCCCATGTGTGGCGATCACATCGCGAAGCGGCGGCAGATCGTCGATCTGCGCCATCAGCGCCCGTCCCGCGTGGCCAGCTTCGCCGCCAGCCGCAACGCCGCGATCAGACTGTCGGGCCGCGCCGTGCCGGACGCCGCGATATCGAAGGCCGTGCCATGGTCCGGCGACGTGCGTACGAACGGCAGGCCCATCGTCACGTTGACGCTTTCGTCGAACGCCAGCGTCTTGACCGGGATCAGCGCCTGATCGTGATAGCAGGCAAGCGCGCAATCGTATGCGGCGCGGGCGCGCGGATGAAACATGGTGTCGGCGGGCAGGGGGCCGACGATGTCAATGCCTTCGGCGCGCAGTTCCGCCACCGCGGGCACCAGGACATTTTGATCCTCACGCCCCATCGCGCCGTTTTCCCCCGCATGGGGATTGAGCCCGGCCAGCGCCAGGCGCGGCCGGTCGATGCCGAAGCGCGTATGCAACTCGTGATCGGCGATGCGCGCGACGAGACAGACGCGCTCCTGTGTCAGCGCGTCGGGGACGTCGGAAAGCGGAATGTGCACGGTAATCGGGATGGCCATCAGGTCCGGGCCGGCCAGGAGCATCACCGGTTCATGCGCCGTTTCAGGCCAGAACCGTTCGGCGAGCTTGCCGAGAAACTCCGTGTGACCGGGATGCCTGAAACCCGCGTCGTAGAGTGACTTCTTGTTGATCGGGTTGGTGACGACCCCACTGGCCCGGCCTTCCGCGACATGTGTCACGGCGGTTTCGATCGCCTCGATGACGGCCGCCGCCGCCTCGCGCGAGGCCTCGCCGGGCGTGTCGGGAGCGCGGTTGGCAAGCGCGACAACCGGCAACGCCGTGGCGAAAAGTCCCGCCGCCTCCTCGGGCGTGCAAACGGCAATCGGCACGTCGAGGTTCATGCGCCGCGCACGGCCTTGCAGCATCTCGGGATCCGCGAGCACATAGAAAGGCTTCAGCGAGTCCGCGTTGCGCCGCTGCCAGGCGATCAGGCTGAGGTCGGGGGCGATCCCCGCGGGCTCACCCATCGTCAGGGCCAGGGGGGCGTGTGGCGAGGTCATGCGGCGATACACTTCATGATGCGAGCCCGATCGTGTCCACGCGCGGCCGCGCTAGCGGTAGTCGATGACCGCATTGCGGCGCAACTCGCGCAGGTAGCGGCGGGACATCATCTCGCCCTCCTTGTTGCGCAGGTCGGCTTCCACCTTGTTGCGCGCAGCCGCGTCGCTCTTGATTTCACGCTTGTTGCAGACCGCGAAGATCTCGATTCCGTTTCCGGTCGAAATCGGCTTGCCGAGGTGGCCGATCTCGACGCCCTCGATGGCATCGCGAATGGCCGGCGGAAGCTCGGGCACCAGGCGGATTCCCAGCGGCTTGACCACGACTTCATTGTACTCGCTGGCAAGCTTCACGCCTTCTTCGCAGGACGTGAAGCGGCCCCGCAAGGCGGATGCCTCGCTCCTGCGCTTTGCCGTCAGGCTCTTCGACGATTTGCGCGGCACCACGAAGATCAGCTGCGTCAGGGTCACTTCCGTCGTGCTCTCCTCGCCGTCGCTGTCCTGCTTCTGCAGTGCCGCGACGATTTCCTGTTCGCTGATCTTGATGGTCCGGCGGAAGCGGGCCCGCACCACCTCGGCCCAGGCCATCTCGGCGCGAAGACGCGTCTTGAGCGCGCTTGGCTTGATCCCGGAGCGTGACAGCGCCTGGCCGAGTTGCGCCGGCGACATCTTCGTGCGCGATGCGATTTGCGCGAAGGCTTCATCGACCTGCGCGTCGCTGATATTCGTGCTGGTGCGCT
>JBFHII010000487.1:0-2401 GCA_041596535.1 Breoghania sp.
ACCTGGAGCATTTCGGGTCGGTGGAGGCCATCGCCAAGGCCAAGGCGGAGATCTTCACCGGTCTCGAACCCGACGGCGTCGCCATTCTGAACGCCGACAACGACCAGTACGATCTGCTGCGCTTCCTGGCGCATACGGCATCGGTGCCCCGCGTCGTCAGCTTCGGGAGCCGCCGCGACGCGGACATTCATCTCGAGCAGGTCGTCTGCCATGCGGACTGCAGTTGCGCATCTGCCCGTGTTCTCGATGTGCCGGTCAGCTACAAGATCGGCGCGCCGGGTCGCCATCTGGTGCAGAATTCCCTTGCCGTGCTGGGCGCGGTGTCGCTGGCCGGCGCCGATCTGGCGCGCGCCCTGCAGCCACTGGCCCGGATGAAACCGCCGAAGGGGCGCGGCGAGCGGCACACATTGGCGTTGGCCAATGGCCCCGCCACGCTCATCGACGAGAGCTACAATGCCAATCCCGCCTCCATGCGCGCGGCGATCGCGCTGCTCGGCGCCACGCCGGTGGAGCGGCCCGGCCGCCGCATCGCGGTGCTGGGTGATATGCTGGAACTGGGGGAACTCTCCAGCGCGTTGCATCAGGGACTCGTGCGGCCTCTGGAAGAGGCGCATGTCGATCTGGTCTATTGTGCGGGACCGATGATGGGCGCGTTGTGGGACGCGCTGCCGCCGCGGCTTCAGGGCCTGCATGCACCTGAATCCGCGCAACTCGAAGAAGCGCTGCTGGCCGATGTGCGGCCCGGAGACGCGATCATGATCAAGGGCTCTCTGGGGTCGAAGATGGGGCCGCTGGTCAGCGCGCTCCTCGCCGCCTACGCCGCCAAGCAACAACCGGTTCGGCAGGACCGCGTGTCGATAAACTAACGGACGGAATCGAATGCTGTACTTCCTCGTTGACCTTGCCGACACGATTTCGGTTCTGAACGTCTTCCGATACATCACGTTCCGCACCGGCGGCGCGATCATGACGGCGCTGCTGTTCGTCTTCCTGTTCGGACCCAGGATCATCGACAGTCTGCGCGTGCGCCAGGGCAAGGGTCAGCCGATCCGCGAGGACGGCCCGGCCAGTCACCTGCTGACCAAGAAGGGCACGCCGACGATGGGCGGGCTGATGATCCTCTCCGGTGTGCTCGTCTCCACGCTGCTGTGGGCCAACCTGTCCAATCCCTATGTCTGGGTGGTCATCGGGGTGACCGTCGGCTTCGGTCTGATCGGCCTTTACGACGACTATCTGAAGGTGACGCGGGCGTCGGCGAAGAACGGCTTCAGCGGCCGGGTGCGCCTGACGCTGGAGGCGATCATCGCCGGCATCGCCGCCTACGCCGTCACCCACCTGCAGCAGGAGCCCTTCGCGACATCGGTGGCGTTTCCGTTCTTCAAGGACTTCCTGCTCAATCTCGGGATCTTCTTCGTGCCCTTCGCCGTGCTGGTGATCGTGGGCGCGGGCAATTCGGTCAACCTCACCGACGGGCTGGACGGGCTCGCCATCGTGCCGGTGATGATCGCCTGCGCCAGCTTCGGCATGATCGCCTATCTGTCGGGCAACAAGGTTTTTGCCGATTACCTGCAGATCCATTTCGTTCTCGGCACCGGTGAACTCGCGGTTTTGGCCGGGGCGGTGTTCGGCGCGGGGCTCGGGTTCCTGTGGTTCAACGCGCCGCCGGCGGCCATCTTCATGGGCGACACCGGATCGCTGGCGCTTGGCGGCATGATCGGCGCGATCGCGGTGGCCACCAAGCACGAGATCGTGCTGGCGATCATCGGCGGGCTGTTCGTGCTCGAAGCCATGTCGGTGATCATCCAGGTGATTTCCTTCAAGCTGACCGGCAAGCGGGTGTTCCGCATGGCGCCGATCCACCACCATTTCGAGCATCTGGGCTGGACCGAGGCGCAGGTGGTGATCCGCTTCTGGATCATCGCCGTCGTGCTGGCGCTGCTCGGCCTCGCCACCCTGAAACTGCGGTGATCTCATGATGGTGCCGGTCACATCGTTCCAGGATCAGGACGTCGCGGTCTTCGGGCTCGGCGGCTCGGGCCTCGTCACGGCCCAGGCGCTGGTCGCCGGCGGTGCGCGGGTCGTCGCCTGGGATGATGCGCCCGCGCGCGTCGACGCCGCCCGAGAGGCGGGCATTCCCGTCGGCGATCTCAAGGCGGCGGACTGGTCGGAATTCGCCGCCCTGGTGCTGGCGCCCGGCGTGCCCCTGACGCATCCCGAGCCGCACTGGACGGTGCATCGTGCCCAATCCGCCGGCGTCGAGATCATCGGCGATGTGGAGCTTTTCGCGCGTGAGCGCCGCGCGCAATGCGCCGCCGCCCCGCTGATCGCCATCACCGGCACCAACGGCAAGTCGACGACGACGGCGCTGGTGGCGCATCTGCTGCATCATGCCGGGCTCGAC
>JBFHII010000488.1:0-2395 GCA_041596535.1 Breoghania sp.
CCTCGGTTTCCATGAGAAAGCGGAAGTGGTCGCCGGACGCGCCGCAGCCGAAGCACTTGTAGTGATTGCGGCGGTCGTCGACGTGGAAGCTGGGGCTCTTTTCCTGATGAAACGGACAGCAGGCCCAGAAATCGCCCTTGCCGGGCTGGGTCTTGCGCCGGTCCCAGGTCACACGCCGCCCGACCACGTCCGACAGAGAAAGCCGGGCCCGGATGTCATCTAGCAGGGAGGGCGGAAAACGCATGCGATTGCTCTTGGTGGATCGGCGTCCAGCATAGCCCGAATCCGCAGCCCTGGGCGGAACGAATTGCGCTCGGCGCAGCGAAGACAGATGCTGCCTGTGGACCGGCTTTTGATAAACCGCGGGATGCGCTGGGGACAACCCCGGGACAGCGTGTGGAGACAGTGCGCGTCAGGCGCTGCCGGCGTCGCGCAACAGGTCCTTGACCAGGCAGCTCGCGCGGGCGAAATCCATCTGGTTGGGATAACGCTCCTTGAGCGCCGTCATCGTGCGGCCCATGTCGCGCAGGCCATGCGCGCCCAACGAATTGACCACGGCCTGACAGGCCTGCTGCATTTCCTTGTCATCGAACTGTTTTGGCAGGAACTCGCGGATGACGGCAATTTCATCGCGTTCCTGCTGCGCCAGATCGAGCTTGCCGGCGACCTCGTATTCGGCGGCCGATTCCTTCCGCTGGCGGATCATGCGGCGCAGAATATCAAGCACCTCTTCCGGCGCGACCCCGTCGCGGCCCTGCTCACGGGCCGCGCCCGCGCGATCGCTGATCGCGGTACAGATCAGCCGCAGCGTCGCGGCACGACGCTTGTCCTGGGCCTCGACGGCCTTCTTCAATGCGTCATTGATGCGCTCGCGCATGGCTTTCCTCACGGAGTTTCGAGACATCGCAGCTGCTGCGGATCACTCCAACTGCACACCGACTCACGCCGAATTCCTAAGATACTGATTTTTATAGTGAAAATTTGCGTTGTCGTGTGTTGACCAGCGCTATTGGTTGCCCTAGTGTGCGCGCCTGAGCGCGCATCAATGGTGTTGTCGGCTGCCCTGCCGGCCCGACCCAGGCGGGCGTGCGCATGATGTCACCAACCGGATCGAGAATGCAACCCATGACGAACGCAGACGCCTGGTCCGCGACGCCGCCGACGGCCGCCCTTATTCTGGCAGACGGCACCGTGATCGAAGGATTCGGTCTCGGCGCCGTGGGCACCGCGCAAGGCGAAGTGTGCTTCAACACCGCGATCACGGGTTATCAGGAGATCCTGACGGACCCGTCCTACGCCGGCCAGATCATCACCTTCACCTTCCCGCACATCGGCAACATCGGCGCCAATGACGAAGACATCGAAACCGTCAACATGGCGGCCGCATCCGGCGTCCGCGGCGTCGTGCTCCGCGCCGACATCACCGATCCGTCGAACTACCGCGCCATGCGCGGCTTCGACGACTGGTTGAAGACCCGCGGGATTGTCGGCATTTGCGGCGTTGATACCCGCGCGCTGACCGCACACATCCGCGAGGGCGGCATGCAGAACGCGGTGATCGTCCATGCGGCCGACGGCACCTTCGACGTCGATGCGCTGAAGGCGGAAGCCAAGGCCGTGCCGGACCTGGAAGGCATGGACCTGGCGAAATCGGTGACCACCGCGCAACGTTTCTCCTGGGACGAGACGCCCTGGACGTGGGAACACGGCTACGGCCGCCAGGAAAATCCCCGCTACCATGTGGTGTGCATCGACTACGGCATCAAGCGCAACATCATGCGGCTGCTCGCCGACCAGGGCTGCAAGGTGACCGTGCTGCCGGCGACCGCCACCGGCGAGGACGTGCTGGCGCTCGAACCGGACGGCGTGTTCCTTTCCAATGGACCCGGCGATCCGGCGGCCACGGGCGAATACGCCGTGCCGACGATTCGCAAGGTCATCGACGCCGACGTGCCGCTTTTCGGCATCTGCCTCGGCAATCAGCTTCTCGGCCTGGCGCTCGGCGGCACCACGACCAAGATGCATCAGGGCCACCACGGCGCCAATCATCCGGTGCTCGACCGCACCACCGAAAAGGTCGAGATCACCTCGATGAACCATGGCTTCGCGGTCGACGCGTCAAGCCTGCCCGATACGGTCGAGGAGACGCATGTGTCGCTGTTCGACGGCTCGAACTGCGGGCTCAAGGTCACCGGCAAGCCGGTGTTCTCGGTGCAATATCACCCCGAGGCATCGCCCGGTCCGCGCGACAGTCACTATCTGTTCAACCGCTTCGTCAACCTGATCCGTGAGCGCAAGGGCGACGCACAGGTGGCCGAACGCGCCTGATCGCAACACTTGGGGCCCGGCCATCGCAGGCCGCCTGGTCACCGCATCGGACACAAAACAGAAACGC
>JBFHII010000489.1:0-2392 GCA_041596535.1 Breoghania sp.
CGCGCGCGTGCCGGGATCGTCGGCCTGCAGGCCTTCCCGCCCCATGAAGAACAGGATGAGCCAGCGTCCGGACCGGAACACCGGATAAAGCAGCGTGGCGAGCAGGCGCGACGAGAGCACGCGGTGGTTCAAGGCATTGAAGACCGTCGAGTTCGTCGACAGGAGCGCCAACGCGTTCATCGCCTCCGCACCTGCCAGCGTCTTGCCGTCCGTCTCGACGATCATGCCCTGGTCAAGGTCGTAGCCGGCCTGCTCGAACCGGTGTCGCGCATCCTGATCGTCGCGCAGGCTGACCAGCGTTACCGCGCCAGCCGACTCGCGCAGCCGGAGCAGTTGCGTGTACCGCCGGCACAGCGGACAGTCGCCATCATAGTAAACCGTCAGTCCCATCGGACAGCCTCGACATGTCTGGATTTACCGGCATTTGTGAGGGGCAGGCACAGCCGCGATCCGCGCGTCCGCCATGAGCGTCGAAGCCTAGAAACAAGATGATAGAATAATGTTAATGCGGGGCCGCAACGCCCGCGAACGCCCCTGGGTCATCGCACGTTCGATGGGTGACACTGACAGGCGCGACGGATCAACCCGCGCAGCGTCGCGCGTCGACGCAGAAACGCAAAGCCGCGTGCCCCACTGGCCAGCAGCGGCATCCTCAGGCCAATCGCGATATGTTTCGGGAGAGTGGTGCACCGGGGAGGATTCGAACCCCCGACCCCCAGATTCGTAGTCTGGTGCTCTATCCAGCTGAGCTACCGGTGCATTCTTCGGCGTCTTGGAAGCCGATGCGGCGGATGAAGGACCCGCCGCGCGCCCGCAGCCGCGACCGGCTTGCGAACAGGGCGCTACCTCTACTGCCTCCTTTGAGCGATTGCAAGACCTTGCCGGCGTATTTCTGCGCCGCCGCGAAAAGCCTGCCACTGCCTGTGGAAAGCACCCGGAATGCACGCGACTTCCGCCTGCGGCCAGGCCGCGGAATCGCGACTTTTTCCGCGACGACCGCACGGCGGTTCGTCCGCGCGCCTTCCGGACACCGCAGGAGCGTCAGGAAACAATCCGCCGGCAATTTCACGAGTGCGCTGAACGGGCGTCGCGCGCGTGTTCGGAACGCGCCTGGGCGATATCGACGGGCCTGTCGGGAAGCGCGATACGGAACGTCGCGCCGACGCCGGTCTCCTCGAGCACCAAGGTGCCGCCATGGGCGCGCACCAGCTCCGCGGCGATCGCCAGCCCCAGCCCGGTACCGCCGGGCCGCGCGGAGCCCTGAAAGGCGCGAAACAGATGGGCACGCGCACGCTTGGGCACCCCCGGACCGGTATCCGAGACCCGGATGGTCGCCACGCTACCCTGCCGCTCGGACTCCACGACGAGCCGCTTGACGACAGCCGCGTTGCTTTCGCCCTGAAGCGCCTGCACCGCATTGCGGCACAGGTTCATCAGCACCCGGAAGATCTGTTCGGGATCCGCATCCAGCTCCATGTCCGCGGCAACCCGGTTTTCCCACTGGATGTCGGTGCTCTCCACCAGACCCAGCACCTGGCCGACGTCATCGACGATCGCGCGCAGACGGACCAGGCGTCGCTTGGGCGGCGCTTCCTGCGCGCGGCCGTAGGCCATCACGGCGCGGGTATAGTCGACGGCACGGTCGAGTGTGGAGACGATCTTCGGCGCCAATCGCCGCGCCAGCGGATCGGGGCTGGACTCCAGCCGCTCGAGAAACAGCTGGGCGGAGGCAAGCAGGTTGCGCAGGTCGTGGTTGATCTTGGACACCGCAAGCCCGAGATCGGCAAGCCGGCGCTGCTGGTGCAGGGTCTGGCTGAGCGTGGTCTGCATCGCCGCAAGACGCGCTTCCGCGTCGCCGATCTCGTCGGCCCGGCCGGACGGGGCGATGCGTCGCGCCGGGTCCTCCGGCTCTTCTGCGAACCAGGCCATGTTGGCGATCAGCCGTTGCAGCGGGCGCACGAACAGCCAGCGCAGGCTGACGTAGACCAGCGACGCGGTAATGACCGAGATCATCAGGGACAAGGCGAGAATCCGGCCCGAGAACGCCAGCATCTCGTGCCGCAGCGGCGCCTCCGGCATGACGATCTCGACCTGGCCGGACGTGCCCATTTGCGCCGAGCCGACAAGGCGTATCATCCGGTCCTCGCCATTGACCAGCGTATCGAAGGCCTGCCAGATCGCCAGCGACGGGTTCATGCCCGTCATGTCGATGTGCCGGTCAACCTGCGGCGGCATTTCACTCATCGCGATCAGCCGCCGGGTCGGGCCGTCGTTGAGCGCGATCGCCACCGCGTCAGTGGACGCCAGCAGCCGCGCCTGCAGCGCCGTGGACACCACGTCGGTCTCCGCCAGAACGGCCGCGGCGACACCGGCGGTCGTCAGCTTGTCGGCC
>JBFHII010000490.1:0-2390 GCA_041596535.1 Breoghania sp.
ATGCGCGCGCCGCGCGTGCGCCACGGGCCGATCCGCCGGCGCTTCGCCAGCACCTGTGCCGCTGCCAGATCCTCGACGGTATCCTGGGCCATGGTCTTCTCGATCACCGGACGCGCGACGCCCTTGGCACCCAGTTTCGCCGCGATCTGCCGCCGGGAACCGCCACGTCGCCTCAGGCTGGCGATCTTTGCTTCCGCATAGGCCGTATCATCCACCAGGCCCGAGCGCTTGCAGCGTTCGACCACGGTGTCGACAAGCTCGGTGAATTCGGCCGCGTCATGATCGAGCGCGTGCGCCGCGCGCGCGACCTTGCGGGACAGCACCCGGCGCAGATTCTCGGCCGACGACGCATAGCGGTCGAGATAGGCAATGGCCGATCGGACCAGCCGTTCCTCCGTCGGCAGCTTGTAGGTCTTCGGGCGTTTCACTCGCTGGCGTCACAAGGTTTCGAAATATCACGTTGAATCAGCGTCATTTTCGCGGTTCCGGCATGAGCGGATCGCGGCGCGTTCATTCTGGTCCGCCGATAGTGGCAGATTCCGCGATTTCGTCCAAACGCGGTCGCAATGACCCGCCTTGTGCCCGTCAATGACCACCGGTGCCTGCGGCCATCGGACGGGGTCTTTCCACGAAATACAAGGCAAGGACCAGAACGGTGAACAGGCCGGTGAGCAACCAGAAAACGTCGGCAAAGGACATCAGGAATGCCTGCTGGCTCACCATGCCGGACATTGCCTTGAGCGCAGCCGTCCCGGCCGCGTCGCCGAGCGACGAATAGGCCTGCGTCAACGTGGTCATGGTTTCGCTGACCGCGTCACGCGACCACGTCACCGTTTCGGCAATCCGCTCGTAGTGAAACGTCTGGCGTTCGCTCAGAACGGTATTGATGACCGCCAGGCCCACCGCCCCGCCGAGATTCCGCGTCAGGTTGAACAGCCCCGAGGCATTCTTGATCATCGGCGGCGGCAGCATCCCGAGCGCGATGTTGTTGATCGGCACCATGCAGATCATCAGCGACGCGCCGCGCAGGATCTGCGGCACGAACAGTTCCCAGAAATCCCAGTCCGCGGTGACTCCGGTGAGCATCCATGTGCCGATCGCAAAGCCGGTGAAGCCGATCGCCATCATGACGCGCGGATCCAGCACCTGCATGAGCCGCCCGGCAATGGGGGCGCACAGGAACATGGTGATGCCGGTCACGAACATCGTCTCGCCGATCTGTAGCGAGTTGTAGTCGCGGATGGCGCTGAGATAGACAGGGTACAGATACGTCAGCCCATAAAGGCCGATCCCCATCACGAAGCTGAACAGGCATCCCATGGCGAAGTTGGTATCGGCAAAGGCGCGCAGATCCACGATCGGTTCCCGCGCGGTGAAGGCGCGCCAGAAGAACGCAACGCTCCCCAGCAGCATCAGGCCTGTGAACAGCAGGATCTCCTCGCTCTCGAACCAGTCCTTTCCGGCCCCCTCCTCCAGGACGAATTCGAGCGACCCGAGCATCACTGCCATGCCCGCGAAGCCCCACCAGTCGAAATGATCGAAGAGCGAAAAATCCGGTTCGTCGAAATCGATCAGCGTCACGGCGGCAATGGTCACCAGGATGCCCGGAACCACGTTGATCAGGAAAAGCCAGTGCCACGATCCGAACTCGGTCAGATAGCCGCCCAGGGTGGGCCCGATGGTCGGTGCCAGCGTCGCCACAAGCCCGACGATCGGAGAGACGATCGCGAACTTGCTGCGCGGAAAAATCAGGTAGGCGGAGGCGAACACCGTGGGAATCATGCCGCCGCCGATGAACCCCTGCAGCGCGCGGTAGACGATCATCTGCTCGATCGTTGTCGCCGTGGCGCACAGTAGGCTCATCAGGGTGAAACCGCCGGCGGAGATCGCGAACATCCAGCGCGTCGAAAGCATGCGCGACAGATAGCCCGACAGCGGGATCATGATGACTTCGGCGATGAGGTAGGAGGTTTGTACCCAGGGGATGTCGTCGGCACTCGTCGACAGCCCCGCCTGGATCTCGGACAGCGATGCGGAGACGATCTGAATGTCCAGGATCGCCATGAACATGCCGAACACCATGCACATGAAGGTGAACAGCTTGCGGCCGTCGATCCTGTCGGTATCAGCCGTGCTTGCGGAGGTGCCGGTGTGGGCCGCGCTGCTCATTACATCGTCTCGTGTCGGGCGTCGGTCTGTGCGGGTTCCGCGCAGCGTGACGTGGCCCCGTGAATCGCTTGTTGACGGGTGAAGCCGGACCGCGCCCTAGCGCGCAGCCGTGTGAATGGTCGCCGGGCCGCCCGTGCGGGTGTCGATATCGACGATCACCGACATGCCCGCCCGCAGATATCCATTTTGCGCAACGTCGACCGGAACCTTGATGCGCACCG
>JBFHII010000491.1:0-2364 GCA_041596535.1 Breoghania sp.
CCCACGTCCTGACGGGCGGGCCTCAGTCCTGCAGGAACGGGTTGCTGCGCCGCTCCTCACCGATGGTGGAATGCGGGCCATGTCCGCACAGGAACGTCACATCGTCGCCCAGCGGCAGCAGCTTGTCATGGATCGAGCGCATCAGCGTGGCGTGATCGCCTCCCGGCAGATCGGTGCGGCCGACCGATCCCTTGAACAGCACGTCGCCGACGATCGCGAAGCGCCCCTCGCGATCGACGAAGACCACATGCCCCGGCGCATGGCCCGGGCAATGCAGCACCTCGAACGTCTTGCCGGCGATCTCCACCGTATCGCCTTCCTCCAGCCAGCGATCGGGGGTGACGGGCTTGAGCCCGGCAATCCCGTATTGCAGGCCCTGCTCCGCAACCTTGGCGATCAGCGGCTTGTCCGCCTCGTGCGGCCCTTCGACCGGAACGCCCAGCGCTTCCGCCAGATCCGCGGCGCCGCCGACGTGATCAAGGTGTCCATGGGTCAGCAGAATGCGCTCGACCGCCACCCCTTCCGCCTCGATCGCCGCGCGGATCTGATCGACGTCGCCGCCCGGATCGATGATCACGCCGGCCTTGGTCTCGGGGTTCCACAGCATCGCGCAATTCTGCGCGAAGGCGGTGACGGGGATGATCATAGCCTTGAGTTGGGTCATGCGGAGCCTGGAGTGCGAGATACAGATGGAGGGTTCAACGCCCTACATAGGGTATTCCGCACGCCGCCGAAACCGTCACGGGTGCCGACACTCGCGGATCAGCGAATTGCGCGGTTCAATCTTTCCGCGACCACCGGCAACATGCTCGCCGGGCGCAGAGCCTCCTGCGGATCGAAGGCGCTGACCACCGGCCAGACCCAGTCGCGCGCCACGTCGAACCCGCCGTCCAGTTGCGCCTGAGCGTAGACCGCTTCGGGCGAGTCGCCTGCAATCACGGGCCGGTCGAGGGTGCTGAATGCACCGAGACCAATGCCAACCAGAGCGAAAAAACCGATTCCGTTGTCCATTGAAAACATGCCAAGTCGCCTTTTCGTCAGATGCCGAAATCAAGAACATCCCTAACAATGACTTAACAGGTTCCTTCAAATTGTTCAGCATCTTGCTGTCGGCGCGGTTAACGGCGCAAGGAGATGGCGGCGGAACGTGCGACGAATACAAGGGGTCTGCAAGAAAGACCGGTCCGCCCGCGCCCGCCCGCAAACAGGTGAAACCCGGGGCAGCCCGGGACATCAAATGGAAAGCCGGAAAACTATTCTGCCGCGGCGCGCGTTCTCAGGAAGAACGATAAGCGTATCAAATAGTAGTATCATCGTGACAAGTCCCCCGCCGCTCCTTACGCTGTGCATCGGCGACAAACGCAATGTAAGACTTGCTCATTGGCCACGAGTTTTCTTATGATGGCTGCGTGACCGGTTGCACCTGCGGAATTCAGCCATTCGACGAGCCAGATTCCGGACCGCTAGCCATAAACGCATGGCGGGGACGAAGGGCGGGTTTCCGCCGTTCGAACGCGACGGACGGACGCAACGGGGCACGCATCAGGCAAGCCGGGCGCGGGTTGTCGGATGACCAAGATGCGCGGCGCGACACGCGGCGCATCATGCAAGATGAAACGCATTGATTGACGGCCGAGCGATCCGGGAATGGAAGGCCGTGGATCGCGATGCGGCAGCAAGTGAATAGAGGCGAGAACGTGATGCCCGATTGGCGCGGGAAAGACGACGACGACGACGATTTCGACGTACGAGACGACCATTCAAGCCGCAAGCACCGTGGACGACGCCATGGCCGCGGGTCGAGAGACCGCGGCGACATGCCCGACTTTGGCGCGCCGGAGGATTTCGGCATCCCCGTCTACACCGGTGATTTCGGACGGGGACAGGAATCCAACGGCAGCCCGCGCGCACCCGCATGGACCGACAGCCGGCCGGACAGCCGCTCCGATGGCGGTTTCGGCGGCCGCGGCGACAGTGCGCCACGCCCGCGCCCGGCCGCGCCGCGCGCGCCCTCTGCCGACGCTCCCGCAAGCGCTGCAGAGAATGGCCCGCGGCAATTGGGGACCGTGAAATTCTTTAAGGGCGACAAGGGCTTCGGCTTCATCACGCCGGACAACGGCGATGCCGACATTTTCGTCCACATCTCGGCCGTGGAACGCTCGGGCCTCACCGGACTGGACAGCGGCCAGCGGATTTCCTTTGCAACCGAGCCGGACCGGCGCGGCAAGGGGCCGAAGGCCGTGGAACTGCAAGTGGTGGACGACGCCTGAACACCCCAGATCCCGACCGGCGTGCCAAGGCGATGCGATCGCGTCGCACACCGGGTCCTCTGCAACACAAGGACCGCGCAACCCGCGGTCGACA
>JBFHII010000492.1:0-2350 GCA_041596535.1 Breoghania sp.
CTGATGGCGATGTTCGTGCCGGGCGTGCTGGCCTTCGCCTTCGGCTGGCTCGCCTTCCGCTCCCGCGTCACCGGCGTCTATCTCTCGATCATCACCCAGGCGCTCACCTATGCGCTCATGCTCGCCTTCTTCCGCAACGACATGGGTTTTGGCGGCAACAACGGGCTGACCGACTTCAAGGACATCCTCGGCTTTTCCGTACAGGCAGACGGCACGCGCGCCGGGCTGTTCGCGGCCTCGGTGATCGCGGTGATCCTCGGTTTCGTGATCGCCTGCGCCATCACCCGCTCCAAGCTCGGCAAGGTGCTGGTGGGCGTGCGCGACGCGGAAAGCCGCACCCGCTTCCTGGGCTACCGGGTGGAGCACAACAAGCTCTTCGGGTGGGTGGTGTCGGCGATGATGGCGGGGGTTGCCGGCGCGCTCTATGTGCCGCAGGTGGGCATCATCAACCCGAGCGAATTCGCGCCCGCCAATTCCATCGAGGCGGTGATCTGGGTGGCGGTCGGCGGCCGCGGCACCCTGGTCGGACCGATCATCGGCGCGGTGCTGGTGAACTTCGCGAAAACTTGGTTCACCGGCGCGCTGCCCGAAGTCTGGCTGTTCGCGCTCGGCGGCCTGTTCATCGCGGTGACGCTGTTCCTGCCCAAGGGCATCGTCGGCACGGTGAACCAGGGCTGGACCGCACTGCGCCAGCGCCGGCTGTCCGCCCGCGCGGAGGCGGGAAGCGACGACCGTCCCGGCGCGCCGCCGCACTCGCCGGCGGCCAGCAGCAACCTCAGCGGCCAGGCGGCGGAGTGAACCCATGACCGAAGAAACCGGAAGCATGAAGGTCTCGAGCGAGAAGGCGCGCACCGCGCTGCTGTATCTCGACGGCGTCTCGGTGTCGTTCGACGGCTTCAAGGCGCTCAACGAGCTGTCTTTGGTGCTGGAGCCGGGCGAGATGCGGGCCATCATCGGACCCAACGGCGCGGGCAAGACGACCATGATGGACGTGATCACCGGCAAGACCCGGCCCGATACCGGCGATATCTTCTTCGACGGCACGATGGACCTCACGAAGATGGACGAGGCGGCGATTGCCGAGCTGGGCGTCGGGCGCAAGTTCCAGAAGCCCACGGTGTTCGAGAGCCACACGGTGCACGACAACATCGAACTGGCGCTGAAGGGGCCGCGGGGTCCGTTTGCCACCCTGTTCCACCGGTCGTCCGCCGAGGAGAATGACCGCATCGCCGACATCCTGGCGACCATCCGGCTGACCGCCAAGCGCGATGACCTGGCCGCCAATCTCAGCCACGGCCAGAAACAGTGGCTGGAGATCGGCATGCTGCTGGCACAGGACCCGAAACTGCTGCTGGTGGATGAGCCGGCCGCCGGCATGACCGACGCGGAGACGGCGGAAACCGCCGAACTTCTGAAGGAAATCGCCAGGGACCATTCCGTCGTTGTCGTCGAGCATGACATGGGCTTCGTGCGCGATCTCGGCGTCAAGGTGACGGTGCTGCACGAGGGCTCCGTGCTCGCCGAGGGCGCGCTCGACCACGTCTCCGCCGACCCTCGCGTCATCGAAGTCTACCTGGGGCGGTGAGAATGACGGGATCGCGCGCAGCAATCGTTCCGGATCGGACGAGCAACGACAGGCAGCCACCATGCTGAGCATCGAGAACATTGATCTTCACTACGGCGCCGCGCAGGCGCTCTGGGGCGTGTCTTTGACGGCGGAACCCGGCAAGGTGACATGCCTGATGGGCCGCAACGGCGTCGGCAAGACCTCGACGCTGCGCGCCATCGCCGGGCAGCATTCGATCTCGAGGGGGCGGATCGACTGGAACGGGCAGGATATTTCCGGCCTGTCGCCGCACGCCCGGGCCCGCCAGGGCATCGCCTATGTGCCGCAGGGCCGCGAGATCTTCCCGCTGCTCTCGGTCAAGGAGAACCTGGAGACCGGCTATGCACCACTCAAGCGCGCGGACTGCTCGATTCCCGAGGATGTGTTCGAGCTGTTTCCCGTGCTCAAGGACATGCTCAAGCGGCGCGGTGGCGATCTGTCGGGCGGCCAGCAGCAGCAACTGGCGATCGCCCGCGCGCTGGTAACCCGCCCGCGCCTGCTGGTGCTGGACGAGCCCACCGAAGGCATCCAGCCGTCGATCATCAAGGATATCGGCCGGGCCATCGAGTGGCTGCGCGACCAGGGAACCATGGCGATCCTGCTGGTCGAGCAATATCTGGACTTCTGCCGCGAGATCGCCGACGACATCTACGTCATGGATCGCGGCGAGATCATGCATTCCGGTCCCGCCAGCGACCTCGACCTGCCCGAGGTGCGCCGTCACCTGATGGTGTAGCGGCGCAG
>JBFHII010000493.1:0-2337 GCA_041596535.1 Breoghania sp.
CTCGGCCTCGCCGGTGAGAATGAAATTCGCCCGGCTGTAGAGATCCGTGCTGGTCGTCGCGTCGGGGCCGCCGACGATCACCGGGACGCCGCGCTCACGCGCGCGTTCGACGATGGCCAGCGTTGACGGCTGTTGCGGCAGCATGCCACCGGTCATTACCAGATCGGCCCAGTCGAAATCCGCGTCCTCGAGATCCTGGGTGTTCCAGTCGATCAGCCGCACCGTCCAGCTCTCGGGGAGCATCGCGGCAATGGTGATCAGGCCGAGTGGCGGCGCGGGATACTTGGCGCCGACCATCGTGCAGGTCGCCTGGTAGTTCCAGAAAGAGCTGACGGAAAACCGCGGCTGAATCACGAGCACATTGCACGTATCGCTGATGTCTTGAGGCATACGCGATCCCATCGGTCTGGCGTCAGGTTTTGCCGAAGGATACCGGAGATCCCGGCGGCCGGATAGGGGAAAGTGCCGATGGGTCATGGTGCGCCGCATCATGGGCGGTCGACGCAGCGGGCGCAATTTGCTAGAGGCCGCTGGGGACCTTGCGCGGGCAGGCCGCGCGCCCGCGTAACGGAGCATACGGCATGCAGGCAGGCGGCGAGACCGACGCAGGGGCGGGCGACCCGGAACGGGACGGCGCGCTGGTGATCAAGTGCGATTCCGCCGTCATGCGGCACATGGGCTATGAGGCGCGGGTCTATCCCGATCGCACCGAGATCCACCTGGCGATCGCCGGCCATCACCGCAACCGGCGCGACGTGCTGCACGGCGGCATCATCGCCATGCTGCTGGACACGGCGCTCGGCTATGCCTGTTCGCGCCGGCTGGCGGAGGATGCCAGCGCCGGCGTGGTCACCGTCACGCTGACCACCAACTTCATGAAGCCCGCCGCGCACGGCACCGTCCGCGCCACGGGCCGGGTCAGCGGCGGCGGCTACAAGACGCTGTTCGCCGAGGGCGAGATCATTGATGAGGCGGGCGATGTCGTCGCCACCGCAACAGGCGTGTTCAAGCGGGTGGCGGCGTCCGGATAGGGTGATGCCGCGCGGCGGGTAAAGCAGTTTTGCCGCGCAGCTCTCGATCCCGCGCGTGCTTGCATGGTATGGACGCGATCTGGAAACACACCATCGCAAGGGGAGAACCACCGTGCAGGACTGGCTGATCTATCTCTCGGGAGAAATCCACACCGACTGGCGCGAACGCATCATGGACGGGGCCAAGGAGGCGGGCCTGCCGGTGCGCTTCGCGGCCCCCGTGACCGATCACCCGGCCAGCGACGACTGCGGCGTCGTTACGCTGGGCGAGGAGGAAAAGCCCTTCTGGAAGGACCACAAGGGGGCGCAGGTCAATGCGATCCGCACGCGCACGCTGATCGAGAAGTCCGACATCGTCGTCGTGCGCTTCGGTGACAAGTACAAGCAGTGGAACGCGGCGTTCGATGCCGGCTATGCGGCAGCCCTCGGAAAACCGCTGATCATCAACCACACGCCGGATCTGACCCATCCGCTGAAGGAGGTCGACGGTGCCGCGCTGGCCGTCGCGGAGACGCCCGAACAGGTTGTCGAGGTGCTGCGCTACGTGACGACGGGCGAGTTGCGGCGCTAGACCCCGCGGCTGACCGCCAATCGGTTGTTCCGGTCCGCGCCGGTATTTTTGGGAGGAATTATCAGCTTGGTAACGGCGAAAGAGGCATAAAAGTCGACAATCAAGCGTGTCACTTCATCTCTACCGGCGTTTATACCAATGTCAAAAGAGTCTTCATTCGCACGGCACCTGTCTTCTAGGACGGTTTCATCCTTGGCGGCAGTCGTGGTCACGGTATTCGGGTTTGTCATCTCCGAATACCTTGTCCATCAGACGGAGCGCGAACTGAGGAGCCAGGAAGAATCGCGGATTTACGGGGAGTTGTTGGCGATTCGGGCGAATCTCGAAGCGTCGATCAACGCCACGCTGCATATGACCCGGGGTGTGGTGGCCTATGTTGCGACCCACCCGGAAGCGGATGCGGAGGATTTTGCCAATTTTGTCGGGGCGGTGATCGCCGACACTCCTGAAATCAGGAGCATCGCTCTGGCGCCGGACAATGTGATTCGCATGGTGTTTCCGGTTGCCGGCAACGAGCGCGCGATCGGGCTGGATTATGCCAATACGCCGGAGCAGTGGCCGGCCGTCAAGCGCGCCATCGACATGCGTGCGACGATCGTGGCCGGGCCCGTCGATCTGGTCCAGGGCGGACGCGGCCTGATCTCGCGTTCGCCGGTGTTCCTTCAGGTGCCGGATCCCCTCCTCGCGGCGTCCACTCCCGTGACCACAACCGGCGCGACCGCCGCTCCGCGGTCC
>JBFHII010000494.1:0-2306 GCA_041596535.1 Breoghania sp.
AAGCCGCGCAGCGTGCCGATCGCCTTGTCCCGCGCCTTGTCGTTGACCTTTTCCAGCTGCTCGAGGATCTGCTCGACGTGATAGCGGTAGTCCGGCGGGCGCTTGCCGCCGTAGGCCATCCGGTTCGCCTGCTCCATGCCCATCAGGGAATAGAAGCCGAGCACCGGGAAATGTCCCTCGATCGGCTCCCTGACCGGATCGGCGGCGGCTTCCTGGGTGACAATGGCGATCGAGTTGTTGCCGGCGGCGGGAGATTTCTCGGAGTCCTGGACGCTCAAGCCGCCGCTGCGGGGGCCCATGGCGAGCATGGAAAACGGATGTCGGAGATAGACGAAGCTGTCGATGACGGTGAGGATCGCCGAGCTGACGTATACGTCGACCGCACCGCTGCCGTGAATATGCCCGGTCTTCGCGCGCAGCCTGTCGAGTGCCTCGCGGCTGATCAGCCCGTGGTGCAGGCGCGGGGTGATGTCGTGGCTGTGCGTCAGGCCCCATTGCGGATCGTCAAGGAGGGCTTGCGCGGCAACAGTGACCGGTTTCCCGAACACGCCGGACTTCTTGATCTTGAGGCGTCCGGCGTTGGGGTTGTAGGCATTGGGCCAGTTGTAGAAATTCGACTGCCAGGACACCGCGTCCGGCTTGTCACGTTCAAGCAGCGCCTTCAGCGCCGGAAACTGGCCCGGCAGGACGCTGTCGTCGTCGCCGATGGTGATCACATAATCGCCGGTGGCGTGATCGACGGCGTTCTCGAAGTTCTGCCGCTGGCTGATGCGGCCCGGCGTCCGCACGTAGCGGATACGCGGGTCGTTGAAGGAGTGCACGACGTCGGCGGTGTTGTCGGTCGAGGCATTGTCGCTGACCACGATCTCCAGATCCGCGTCGTCGATCGCGGTGCAGACCGCCAGGCAGGAGGCCAGATAGACGCCGCGATCGCGGGTTGGAATGGCAATGCTGACTTTCATCTGCGACCCTCAACGGAATGGACAGCCCCTTCATACCCGTGAGGCCGCGATTTGCAAGGCGCCTTCGGTGCGCGTGTCGCGTCCGGGGGCTCTGCGTGAAATTTTTGTCCAAACATTCAAAAAAATGCGCGCCCGGTCGCGTGCTCATATTGTGGGCGTGGTTACATTGTGATCAACTGATGGCTGGACAACGATAATCCAGGGGTTTCCGATGGGCATCATGAAAACAGTCTTGTGGTCGCGACGCGCGGTGATGGCCGGCGCATTCGCGGCTTCCGCCGTGCTGGCGTCCGGCGTCGCTCCGGCCTTCGCCGAGCCGGTCAAGGTCGCCGCGATCTACACGGTTCCGGTGGAACAGCAATGGGTCAGCCGCATTCACGTGGCGCTGAAGGCGGCGGAAGAGCGCGGTGACATCACCTACACGTTCTCCGAGAATGTCGCCAACACCGACTACGAGCGGGTGATGCGCGAGTATGCCGAGCAGGGCATGAACCTGGTCGTCGGCGAGGCCTTCGCGGTGGAGCGCGCGGCCCGCAAGGTGGCCGCCGAATATCCCGACACCGCCTTCCTGATGGGCTCGTCCTTTGGCCCGTCCAAGCCGAATTTCTCGGTGTTTGACAACTTCATCCACGAGCCGAGCTACCTGACCGGCATGATCGCCGGCAAGGCGACCAAGTCCAACATCATCGGCATGGTCGGCGGCTACGCGATTCCGGAGGTAAACCGGCTGATGAACGCCTTCATGGAAGGCGCGCTGGCCACCAACCCGGACGTCAAGTTCCTGGTGACCTTCATCAACTCCTGGTACGACCCGCCCAAGGCCAAGGAAGCCGCTTTCGCGATGACAGACAAGGGCGCGGACATCCTGTATGCGGAGCGTTTCGGCGTCTCTGACGCGGCCAAGGAAAAGGGCATCCTGGCGATCGGCAACGTCATCGACACGGCGGCCGATTATCCCGGAACCATCCTGGCGTCGGCGCTGTGGCACATGGAAGCGACCATCGACAAGGCGATCGCTGCGGTGAGCGGCGGCACCTTCGAGCCGGCCGACTACGGCCCCTACAGCTACATGGCGCATGGCGGCGCCAGCTTCGTCGCCGACGAGGCGCTGGCCGATCCGGAAGCGCTTGCGGCCGCCAAGGCCAAGGAGCAGGAAATCCTCGACGGTTTCTTCCGCGTCAACGTCAACGACGCCGAACCGAAGTCGACCATGTAGATCGCTGCGGATATCGTCCGTGCGCCGGCCGGGACATTCCCGGCCGGCGTCGCGGCGCGGCGGATCCGTTTTCGTATGCGTTGTCGGCTGCAGCAACGCATACAAAAGCTGATCTGGGGGATCTCATG
>JBFHII010000495.1:0-2305 GCA_041596535.1 Breoghania sp.
CGGCGGAAGTGCCAGTGCACCTCGCGCGCGTGGCGCAGACGGTCATAGAGCACGATCTGCTCGGTACGGCGGTGGCCGTGCACGTCGGAAAGATAGATCGATTCCTCCAGCGCGATTTCCACATCCATGCCGGAAAATTCCCCGGCCTCACCGTCGGGGCACATGAGAACGACCGCGCCGCCGCCCCGCAACAGGCTGGCCTTGACCAGCGGATGCAAATGGAAGCGCACCGCAAAGCGGTCCTTCTCGCCAGCCGGCGCGCCGCGCAGGGAGACAAACCGGTCGACCCCGTCGATCAGCGAGCCATCGGCCGAAAGCCGCACCTCGCGTTCGTGCAGCAGCCTGAAGGCCTTCGCGTAGCCGTTGTGGCTGGCGCTGATGGAGGTGCCGTCGGGCAGATCCTCGCGGTGCACCGGCACATCGGTCGGCCCACCGACGATCAGCGCGCCGAGCGTGCGCACCAGCGAGCCGCCGGTCATGAAGCGGCACGACGAGGTATCCTCGAATTCGGCGGTGGAATGCGCGGCGGTCGAGCGTGCAACCTTCCGCCAGGTATCCTTGCCGTGACTGGAGACCCCGCAATTGACCACCAGCCGGTTGGCGCGCGAGGAAACCTCCATGCTCAGGCAGCCGGCGTGCGCGTGCTGGCTCAGCATCGGCGGCGGCGGACAGCCGGTGTCCATCAGCACGACCGTCTCCTCGCCCACCATGCGCTGGTAGCCCGAATGCGAGGCATTGTTGGGCGGTGCGCCGCGCGCGTCGTCATAGGCCAGCACGGTGGCCACCAGGTCGCCCGGCGTGGCGCCCATGCCGTTGAAATGCGCGAACGATCCGTCGCCATGCCGGAAGAAGCGGATCATCGGCATCATCCGGTCCACCGACGTCATGACCGTGTCCGACGGGGCAAGTCCCTGCATCACGAAGGCCTGGCGGATCGGCAGGAGATCCACGAGAATGTCGAGGATCGCACCGGGATTGCGCGAGACATGACCGCCATCGGGCAGGATCTGCCGCTTCAGCTCCAGATCGAGCCGGCGCAGGCTCTGACGTGCGAAACGCCCCTGTCCAGACATGGACACCGCGGCGGCGGCCAGCGCCAGGGTGGCGATCATCCGCGGAACCCCGTCCGGCGTCTCGTTGATCGTCTTGCGCAGGTAGCGCACCTGGCGGACCAGGGCACGCAGGAACCGGTTGTAGAACTCGCGATCGCAATCCTCGAGCAGCAGCGGCGATTGCGACAGCCACGACAGGATGCGCCGCGCGACCACCGCCTGCTCCCAGCCGATGGGATGACGGCGTCCGCAGATCCGGATCCAGTCGTCGACCAGCGCCCGCGCATTGGCGCGCGCCATGTTGGTTTTCGCCGCCCGCAGATGCCGCAGCCAACCGAAACCGTGCAGGGCACGGGCCCAATCAGCGTCCGGCGCCTCGATCTCGAACGGGGAACGTCCGGCGGATTCCGCCTGGTGGCCGCTGAAGACGAAACGCCCGGCATAGATGTCGGCGGCGATGGTCGGATCGGCCGTGCGCAGGTTCTGGGGGGCGATCAGCAGGCGCTGCGGGGTGCCGGAGAGCGGGGAATAGCCGAAGATCGCCGCGCCGTGGACCCAGCGCAGCGTGCTCTGCCATGCGTGCGCGGCAACGAGTCTCCACACGCGCGTTTGTTCGGACACGCCCCCGAGGGCCAACACCGCGCCTCCTCCTGAAAATTTCGCAACCAATGCGGCTATCCTCGTTCTTCGCGGCAAGCGCTGTGACGCTGCGTGAAAAATCGCCCGGCACCGGTCGAATCGCAAAGAGTTCCAATACAGTCATTCAATTTGAGGCCATAGAATAAATTTATGATTAACCAAAGATCTTTGACATGCAAAGGGAAGTTGCCCCCTCGGAGAATACGAGGGATTCACAGGCCTTTCGAAGTCGGGCAGGACGTTCCGCGGATCATCATGGTCGGGGAATGACGCGGACAAGTCATTTCACGACGAGATCATGCGGATTGCTTGCATTGGCAAAATTAACGAGGAAACCGAGCCGCTCAGGCGACCTTGCGGCGCAATCGCGCGGCATAGAACCCGTCGATCCCGGAAAACTGCGGCATCTCATGCGGCAAACCGCCGGGCAACGTGCGCAAATCGCCCGCCTCGGTGATCGCGTCGTCGAGACCGGGAAGCTCGCCCGGCGCAATCGCCACCCGCTCGAACGCGTCGCTGCGCGCCAGAAGCGCGTCGATCTGCGCCGCGCCCTCCTCAGGCTCGAGCGAACAGGTGCAATAGACCACAAGCCCGCCGGGCTTCACCCAGTCCGC
>JBFHII010000496.1:0-2234 GCA_041596535.1 Breoghania sp.
GAACGGCCGCGCCTGGTCGTCGGCTTCGCGGCGGAAACCAATGACCTGATCGCCAACGCCCGCTCCAAGCTGGCGCGCAAGGGCTGCGACTGGATCGTCGCCAACGACGTGAGCCATGCGGGCGGCGTGATGGGCGGCGAGGCCAACACCGTGCGCATCGTCTCGCAAGACGGCGTCGAGGATTGGCCGAAGATGGACAAGGCGGAGGTCGCGCGGCGGCTGGTTGCCCGCATCGCAGCCGCCCTGAACAAGTCCTGAGTTCGAACGAGAGTCAGCCCGATGAGCGTGCCCGTCAAATTCCAGCGCCTGCCCCACGGGGCAGGCCTGCCGCAACCGGCCTATCAGAGCGAAGAGGCCGCCGGACTCGACCTGACGGCAGCCGTCGACGAGGGTGCACCCGTGATCATCCCGCCGGGCGCCTATGCGATGATCGAGACCGGCATCGCCATCGCGCTGCCGCCGGGCTTCGAGGGCCAGGTGCGACCCCGCTCCGGCCTTGCCGCACGGCACGGCGTGACCGTTCTGAATTCCCCCGGAACCGTCGATTCGGATTATCGCGGCGAGATCAAGGTGCTGCTGATCAACCACGGCACAAAGCCGTTCGAGGTCAGCCGCGGCGCGCGGATCGCCCAGCTCGTGGTCGCCAGGGTGTTTCGTGCCGAGTTGCAGCAAGCCGGCAGCCTGGAGGAGTCCGGGCGCGGTGCGGGCGGCTTCGGCTCCACCGGCACCCACTGAATGACGCCCCTTCCGCAACCCCTGTCCCGGAACCTCCTTCATGCTGCCTGATCTGGTCATCTTCGATTGCGACGGCGTGCTCGTCGACACCGAGAAGCCCGCCAACGAAATGCTGGCGGAGGTGCTGACCCGCGACGGCTTTCCCATGACCTACGCTGAAAGCCGAAGGACATTCACGGGCCGCAGCGCCGCGTCGATCCAGAAGATGGTCGAGGCGCAAAGCGGGCTCGATCTGGGCGCGGATTGGGTCGCCCGCCTGCACAGCGAGACCGAGACCATCTTCGCCCGCGGCGTTCCGGCGATCCCCGGCGCCTACGCGCAGATCGAGCGACTGCATGCCGCGGGCGTGCCGTTTTGCGTCGCCTCCTCCGGCATGGTGTCCAAGATGCGCATCACGCTTGGCGTCACCGGCATGCTGCCGCTGCTTGCCGATGTGCTGTTTTCCGCCTCCATGGTCGAGAACGGCAAGCCGGCGCCGGACCTGTTCCTGTTCGCGGCGCGCAGCATGGGCCATGACCCGTCGCGCTGCGTGGTCGTCGAGGACAGTGTGCCGGGCGTGCAGGCGGCGGTGGCCGCCGGCATGCGGGCGATCGGCTATGCAGGCGATCCGGAGACCAATGCCGACGGCTTGAAGGCAGCAGGCGCGGAAGTCATCGCGGACATGACGGCGCTTGCCGGCGTTCTGGGCCTGGGGCCCGAGGCCGCCTGAGCGACCCGGCACCTGGCGCGAGTGGAGACTGCTTGCTTCGCGCAACCGCTTTCGAGAAACAATTTTCCCATCGCGCCCGGGCGAAGGGGCAAAGCAGACTCGCGAATTTCGCGCGCCGGAACTAATCTTCTGCGGTCCGGCCGAAGAAGCCGGTTTGCATCAGCCAATATGCATCAGACTGTCATCCGATGATTTTCAGGGATATGGCGAGGAACCCCAAATGACCCAGCAGCACGGACGAGGCCGGATTTACAACTCCATCGTGGACACGGTTGGCGATACGCCGATCGTTCGGCTGGACCGACTTGCCAAGGAGAAGGGCGTCCAGGCGACCCTGCTGGCAAAGCTGGAATTCTTCAATCCGCTGAGCAGCGTCAAGGACCGCATCGGCGTTGCGATGATCGACGCGCTGGAGCGGGACGGCAAGATCACCCCGGGCAAGACCACGCTGGTGGAGCCGACGTCGGGCAACACCGGTATCGCCCTGGCCTTCGTGGCGGCGGCGCGCGGCTACCGCATCATTCTGGTGATGCCGGAAACCATGTCGGTGGAGCGACGCAAGATGCTGGCCCTGCTTGGCGCCGAGCTCGAGCTCACCGACGGTGCCAAGGGCATGAAGGGCGCGCTGGCGCGCGCCGACGAGCTGCTGAGCGAAATTCCGGGCGCGGTGATGCCGCAGCAATTCGAGAACCCCGCGAACCCGGAAGTTCACCGCAATACGACGGCGGAGGAAATCTGGAACGACACCAAGGGCGCCATCGACGTCTTCGTCTCCGGCATTGGCACGGGC
>JBFHII010000497.1:0-2224 GCA_041596535.1 Breoghania sp.
GGGCGGACGGATCGTCGCGCAGCTCTGGCACGTGGGCCGGATCTCGCACACCTCGCTGCTCGGCGGCCAGCCTCCCGTGGCGCCCTCGGCGATTGCCGCCAAGTCGCGCACCTTCGATGGCACGGGCTTTGTCGAAACCTCCACTCCGCGCGCGCTTGAGCTTTCCGAGATACCGCGCATCATCGAGGATTACCGCAAGGCGGCGCGCAATGCGCAAGCGGCCGGTTTCGACGGCGTGGAGATACACGCGGCCAACGGCTATCTGCTCGACCAGTTCATGCGCGATGGCTCCAACACCCGCACCGACGCCTATGGCGGCTCGCTGGAAAACCGCGTGCGCCTGCTCGGTGAGGTGGTGGAAGCCGTCGTCGAGGTTCTTGGCGCAGGCCGTGTCGGCGTGCGTCTGAGCCCGTTCTCCAACGCCAACGCGATCGAGGACAGCGATCCCATCGCCCTGGCGAAGGCTGCGGTTGGCCGCATCAGCGGGCTGGGCCTCGCCTTCCTGCACATGGTCGAGGGACAGACCGGCGGTGAGCGCACGCTGCCCGAGGGAGCGGACCTGGCTGAGCTCAAGGCCATGTTCGATGGTCTCTACATGGCCAACAACGGCTATGACCGGCAGTTGGCGCTGGATGCGGTGGAACAGGGCCGGGCGGATCTTGTCGCCTTCGGCAAGCTCTATATCGCCAATCCCGACCTCGCCGAGCGGCTGGAAAAGGATGCGCCGCTCAACGCATGGAACGCCGACACCTTCTATGGCGGAGGCCGCGAGGGCTACACGGATTATCCGTTTTTCGACGGCAAGGCCGCCTGACCGGCGTGTCATGACCTGCTGTCCGTCCGGATGATGTCCGGACGGGCGTGGTCTGCGGCATGACTTGACGCGGCTCCGCAATTTTCCGATGACGGCGGCGGGCCGGTCGCGGCCCGCACACCAGGAGGAGGCAACGCATGACGGGGTCCGATGACCGCTGGCCGGATCTTGCCGGCGCCCTGAGCGCCGAGGGGCATTGTCTGCCCGTGCGGGTCTACTACGAGGACACCGATTTTTCCGGCGTCGTCTATCACGCCTCCTACCTGCGGTTCATGGAGCGGGGCCGCTCCGATTTCCTGCGGTTGTGCGGCATCCATCACAATGAACTCGATGCCGGCGTTGCCGGTGAACGGCTCGCCTTCGCGGTGCGTCACATGGACATCGATTTTCTCAGGCCTGCCCGCATCGACGACGTTCTGGAAGTGCATACGGCGTGCGAACAGGCGCGCGGCGCGCGGCTGATCCTGGCGCAGGAGGTGCGTCGGGGCGCAGAAGTGCTGATCCGGGCGCGGGTCACCGCCGCGGTGATCAACGCCGAAGGCAAACCGCGCCGGATGCCGAAGGAACTGGCCGCGCGGCTGCAGCGCTAGCCGGATTTCCGGAGTGACGGTGTGCTCCCGGGCCGGTCGTCATGCGGAATTGTGCCGAGGAAGCATGGGAAACGCCCGGTTTGAGCGCGACTTTAAGGCTTCCGTAACCATAACGATGGCTTTGTAACGCCGGTGTTCGCCACAGAATTGCGGGCGGTGCCGCATGCCCGGTGGTGGGATCGATCGGAGAGAAACCCGCGATTCAGCCCCGGTTTCGCCAAATTCCATCGCCACTGAAGCAGGCGAGAAGGCCGGATGCGCGTTTGAGCCGTTGATGGTTTGAAGCGACGAACGGTCCAGCCATGTCCCGGCGCTGGCCACGGACAAGAGGTCCCTTGAATGATATCCGCAGCCTTTGCGCAAACTGAGCTCGCCGCACCCAACGGCGATATTTCCTTTCTGTCGCTGTTTCTGGAAGCGCATATCGTCGTTCAGCTGGTGATGGTTGGACTGATCGTGGCGTCCGTCTGGTGTTGGGCGATCATCGTCGACAAGTCGATCCTCTATGCGCGCACGCGCCGGCAGATGAACCGGTTCGAGACGGTGTTCTGGTCGGGACAGTCGCTGGAGGATCTCTACCAGACCCTGTCCAGCCGTTCGAACCACGCCATGGCGGCGTTGTTCGTTGCCGCGATGCGTGAGTGGAAGCGCAGCCACGAAGGCGCGCGCCCGGCGATTCACAGCCTGCAGCAGCGCATCGACCGGGTGATGGATGTGACCATCACCCGTGAAATGGAGCGGCTGGAGTCGCGGCTTCTGGTGCTCGCGACGGTGGGGTCTGCGGCGCCCTTCATCGGCCTGTTCGGCACGGTCTGGGGCA
>JBFHII010000498.1:0-2220 GCA_041596535.1 Breoghania sp.
ACAAGGCGCTGGGGGCCGACGCGCTGGACGTCTTCGACAGCGTCGAGGACCTGGTGGCGGATGAGCGCGCAGCCCTGCCGGACACGCTGCGGCTGGAGATCGTCAAGGACATGACCAGCATCGTCCGCGACCGGCTGCAGATGCTGGTGGAAAACGGCGTGCTGGGGCTGATCCTGGTCGTCGCGGTGATGAGCCTGTTTTTCCGGCCCGGCTTCGCGATCTGGGCGGCGATGGGACTGCCGGTGGCCTTCCTCGGCGCGTTCGCGGCGATGGCGTTGCAGGGTCTGTCGCTCAACATGATGACGCTGGTGGCGCTATTGATGGCAATCGGCATCGTGATGGACGATTCCATTGTCATTTCCGATGCCATCGCCGAAGCCGCATCCGGCGGCGCCTCGCGCGCAGAGGCCGCGGTGAAGGGCACATTGGCGGTGATGCCCGGGGTGCTGTCCTCCTTCGCCACCACGATCGCCGTCTTCGGCCCGCTCGCGTTTCTCGCCGGCGAACTGGGCGCCATCCTCGAGGTCGTGCCGATAGTGCTGATCGCGGCGCTGGCCGCAAGCCTGGCGGAGGCATTCTGGGTGCTGCCGCATCATCTGAGCCACGGACTGAAAGGCGCGGAAAAGCCGGCGTCGCGGTTCCGCGCGGGCTTCGATGCACGCTTCGAGCGGTTTCGCGAGCGGCGGATCGGCGCCCTGGCCGACATGGCAATCCGCCGGAGATACCTCGTCACCGGCGCCACCATCGCGGCGCTGATCCTCACCGTGGGACTGCTGGGTGGCGGGTATCTCAAGCGCGAGGCGATCCCGGCGATCGACGGCGACGTGCTGGAGGCGCGGATCCTGATGCCGCAAGGCACCCCGCTGGCGCGCACCGCGGAGATGGCCGAGCAGGTGCGCGCCGCGCTGTCCCGCGTGAACGCTTCGTTGACCCCCGGCCAGCCGGAGGGCACGGCGCTGGTGAAATCGGTGCAGACACGATTCAACCACAACGCCACGGCGGGCGAAACCGGGCCGCATGTCGCCACCATCACCGCCGACCTGCTGGGCGCGGAAACGCGAACCGTGACGCTGGATGAGATCGTGACGCTGTGGCGCAAGGAGATCGGCGCCGTGCCCGGCGCCCTTGCGATCCTGCTGACGGAACCGGGCATCGGACCGCAAGGGATTGCCATCGAGATCCGGCTGTCGGCCCCGCAGCTCGATCATCTGTCGGACGCCGCCGACCGGCTTCTGGCCGAGACCCGATCCTATGCCGGGGTGTTCAACGCCACCCATAACCTGCGTCCCGGCAAACCCGAACTGCGCCTGCGCCTGGCCGAGGGCGCGACCGGACTGGGCCTGACCGCGAGCGACGTCGCAGACCAGGTCGGTGCGGCGTTCCTGGGGCGGGTGATCACGACGGTTCAGCAAGGCGACATCGCCCACGAGATCGAGTTGGAGCAGGCGGCGGCAGACCGGGATTCAAAGGACGACCTGCGCGACTTCACCATCAGCCTGCCCGACGGCCAGACGGTGCCGCTGCTGACCGTCGCGGTCGTGGAGGCGGCACGTGGATGGTCTTCCATTACTCACGTGGACGGGCGACGCACGGTGACGGTACAGGCCGATGTCGACACCCGCATCGGCAACGCCGACGCCATTGTCGCGGAACTGAAGAGCGGCTTTCTGCCGACGCTGGCACGCGACTTTCCCGGCCTCACGTTCGAGATCGCCGGCCAAAGCGCCAATTCGGCCGAGACCGTGGCCTCGATCCTGCGCGGCTTCCTGATCGGGCTGATCGGCATCTATGTCGTGCTGTCGTTCCAGTTCCGCAGCTACGTGGAACCGGTGATCGTGATGCTGTCGATCCCGCTGGCCTTCATCGGCGTGGTGCTGGGGCATTTGATCATGGGCTACAACATCTCGATGCCGTCGCTGATCGGCGCCGCGTCGCTGGCAGGCATCGTGGTCAACAACGCCATTCTTCTGGTGCAGGTGATCAAGGAGCACGCCGCGGCGGGCGTGGATCTGGCCCATGCAGCGGGACAGGCCAGCCGGGAGCGCTTCCGCCCGATCCTGATGTCGGTCTCGACCACGATGATCGGGCTGATTCCGCTGCTTCTGGAAACCAGCACCCAGGCCCAGACGCTGAAGCCGCTCGTGATCTCCGTCGTCTTCGGCCTTTTCTCGGCCACCGTGCTGGTTCTGGTCGTGCTGCCCGCCTTTTACGCCATCCTCG
>JBFHII010000499.1:0-2180 GCA_041596535.1 Breoghania sp.
ACAACGCCGTTCAGATCCATGGCGGCAACGGATTTGCACAGGAATACCCGGTGTCCCGCGTGCTCTGCGACGCCCGCATCCTGAACATCTTCGAAGGGGCTGCCGAAATTCAGGCACAGGTGATCGCGCGGCGGTTGCTTGAGACGGCAAAATAACGCCGCACGGAACCTGTCCGTTCACCGTCTGTCCCTTCCATGAAAGCTTTCCCGCGACGTCCGGGCACGTGCTGGCGTGCCCGCATCTGCGTCAATCGTTCCGGTCCGGTTCGATCACGAAATTGAGAGCAGACGCTTTGCAAGGCGGCAGAACGGCTGTCGCCGGAAATTGTACGAACAGCTCTAAATCGTTTGAATTCTGGCAGATTTCGGTATTAGTGACATTCGACAGTTGGGTCTTTACGAACGGTATCAGCCCCAACCGTGTAATTTTTTAGTGATGGAAGCTCTTGATTCTGGCTGTACAAAGTTTTAAATGGCCGCCACCAGTTGATACGCATTGATAGATCCTGCCTGTCTGACCAAGGCCGCAGTCTCTCGATGATTTCGGTAACTGAGTCGAAGCCGCGGCATATCGCAGTGCGGTCCTAAAATATGGAGACAGGTAGATGGCTACCGGCACCGTTAAATTCTTCAATACCACCAAAGGTTTTGGTTTCATCCAGCCGGACGACGGCGGCAAGGACGTCTTCGTGCACATCTCGGCCGTTGAGCGCGCCGGCATGCACGGCCTGGACGAGAACCAGAAGGTGGAGTTCGAGCTCGAGACCGGTCGTGACGGCCGTACCTCCGCTGGCTCGCTCCGCGCGATCGACTAATTCACGCTTGCCGTGAATGAAAAGCCTCCCCGGGCGACCGGGGAGGCTTTTTTGTGTTCAGGGCAACCAAATCGCGAAACGCGAGCAGGCGCCGGATCAATCGATCTGCACCATCGGCACGTCCTTGGTGCGGCGAATGGTCAACGCGGTACGCACGCTGGCAACATTGGGCGCCGCGGTCAGATCGCGGATCACGAAGGTCTGGAATGTCTGCAGGTCCGGCGCCACGCACTTGAGCAGGAAATCAACCTCGCCGGACAACATGTGCGCCTCGCGCACCAGCGGCCACGTCTCGACGGTTTCCTGAAACGCAAGCAGGTCGCTCTCGGCCTGGCTGTGCAGACCAACCATGGCAAAGGCGGTCAGGTCATAGCCGAGTTGCTTTTCATCAACCAGCGTCCGGTAGCCCTGGATGATCCCGGCTTCCTCGAGCGCCCGCACCCGGCGCAGGCATGGCGGCGCGGAAATGCCGACGCGCCGCGCCAGCTCCACGTTGGTGATGCGTCCGTTGTCCTGAAGCTCCTTCAGGATCTTCCAGTCGATGGCATCAAGACGCGCCTTCACGCTGATCTCCTCGTGTTCGCATGCGCACAATTGGGCAGCGTCTTCGTTATGATTCTTTGCGCGAATTTGCAAGACTATAACAATTCTGCGCATGATTCGGAAAGATCACGAAAGGCAGCGGCGTGACGAGGCTCGCCCCCACCCCCCGGACCGTTTGGGTGCTGAGCGACGGAAAAGCCGGCGACGAGGCACAGTGCATCGGCGTCGCCGAAGCGCTTGGCCTGCCCTGCACGATCCGGCGCGTCGCCCCGCGCCCGCTGTTCGCGCTGCTGATGCCCTGGGGCCCCATAGATCCCCGCGACGCCCCCAGCAACGCCGCAAGCCCGCTGGCGCCGCCGTGGCCCGACATCGCCATCGCCTCCGGCCGCCGCGCCGTGCCCTACCTGCGCACCCTGCGCCGCGCCTCCCGCGGCGCCTGCTTCACGGTGTTCCTGAAGGACCCGCGCACCGGCACGGGCGCCGCGGACTTCATCTGGGTTCCCGAGCACGACCGGCTGCGCGGACCCAACGTGCTGGCGACGCCGACGCCGCCACACCGATTTTCCGCCCGCAGGCTCGAGGAATGCCGCGCCGCGCCGCCAGCCGACATCACCGCCCTGCCAACGCCCCGGGTCGCGGTGCTGATCGGCGGCGACAGCCGGCACCACACCTTCACGGAACGGGACATCGAATCCTTTTCCGGCCATCTGCAGAGCCTCGCCGCGTCGGGCGCCCACCTGATGATCACCACGTCGCGGCGCACGCCGGAGGCGCTTGCCGGCGCGGTGCGCGCGATTGCCGCCGCCGGCACCCATGTCCTGTG
>JBFHII010000500.1:0-2155 GCA_041596535.1 Breoghania sp.
CGCCGCCCGTGCGCTCCAGGCGTCATCGGCGGGCTCGAAACACACCTCCATCGCCGCATCGATGATCGGCCGGTAGCCGGTGCACCGACAAAGGTTTCCGGCCAGGCGGTCGTTCACCGCCTTGCGGGCCGCCGCACCCTGATCATCATGGTAGAGCGTGAACAGGCTCATGACGATGCCGGGCGTGCAGAAGCCGCACTGTGAGCCGTGATGGCGCAGCATGGCGTCCTGGACCGGGTGCAGCGCGCCCTCGCCGCCTCCCTGCGCCAGATCATCGACCGTGACCACCTCGCAACCGTCGATCATGCCGAGAAGCTGGATGCAGGCGTTGACCGGCTCGTAGCGCACGACCCCGTCCTGAACCCGGCCGATGGCGACGGTGCAGGCTCCGCAGTCGCCCTCGCCGCAGCCTTCCTTGGTGCCGCAGCTTCCCTCGCGCAGGCGCAGGTAATCCAGCAGCGTCTCGGTCGGCGCGACATCGGTCAGCGTGACCGTCTCGCCGCGTCTGAAAAACCGGAGCGATGCGCGCATCGTCAGCTCCCCTTATAGGTCGAATAGCCGTAGGGCGAGATCAGCAGCGGAACGTGATAGTGCTCCTCGCCGGCGGCAATGCCGAAGCGGATCGGAACCACATCGAGAAACGCCGGTTCGGGAAGATCGTGCCCCTTCGCGCGGAGATAGTCACCGGCGAAGAAGGTCAGTTCGTAGACACCGGGCAGATACGCTTCACCCTCGAGCAGCGGCGCGTCGACCCGGCCATCCTCGTTGGTCGCGACCGTCTTCAGCAGCGCGGCATCACCGCCCAGGCGCCGAAGCTCGATCTTCAGGCCGGCGGCGGGACGTCCCGACGCGGTATCCAGAACATGGGTGGTCAATCGTCCCATGAAACTCCCGATCCCAAAAACTCATTCCGGCACAATGATATCATCGGGGATGTCATCGGACCGAAACGAAAATACACCAAGATGTGGATTCTGGCTGTTCGGCCGGCGCCGAGGACGGGGCGCGCAGTGCCTGCCCCATGCCGCGGATTGACGCTACCTTGCCGATCATTTGCCAAGCCCCTCTCCGGCAAACACACGATCACAATTTGAGCATGCCGATTGAGTGTGCACCAGTCCCAACGTGCGCAAAAGAACAGAAAACAGTGCCCACCGTTGCCGAAAAGGCATCAATCGATGATCAGTGTGTGCCGCAACACGCTGACCGCGTGATCGAAGAACATCGCCGGCGCCAGCGCAAGACCGCGGTGAGCGGAGGTAATGATCGCGAAGCGGTCGCGCTGCAGCGGCACGTCGGACAGATTGCGAAACACCAGCCGCCCGGCCGCCAGATCGTCCTCCAGCCCGACCCGCGTCTGAAAGGCGATGCACGAGCCTTTGCGCGCCAAAGCCTTCATGAAGCGCAGGGAATTCGATTCCACGAAGGTGCGCCTGGACTGGCTCTTGGCGCCGAAGGTGGCGTCGATGCGGGCGCGCAGCGACAGCCCCGGCGCCGGCATGGCCACGGGATAGGCAAAGCATTCCGCCAGCGTGAGTTCGTCGCGCCCCGCCAGCGGATGATCCGGCGCCATGACGCAGCCGATGGGCAGATCGCGCTGGAAATTGACCGACAGGCGCGGCGTTTCCGGCGGCTCGAAGGAAAAGCCGACATCGGCCTGCGCCGCGACGACCCGGGCGGCGACCGTCTCGGAATCGTTGACCGACACTTCCACGTGTATGCCGGGGAACTTCGTGCGGAAGGCGGAAACGATGTCCGGCAGGATCACCTCGATGACGCTTTCGACCGCCGCGACCCGGACGATGCCGCGGCGCAGCCCCTTCAGCGCGTCGAGTTCCGAAAACGTCGCCTCGTAGTCGCCGAGCGTGCGGCGCACGTGGGCGAGCAGGATTTCGCCGGCGTGCGACAGGCGCAGGCCGCGCCCGACACGGTCGAAGAGCTGGACGCCAAGCTGCTCCTCCAGCGACAGAACCTGACGGTTCACCGCGGAAGAGGCGACGTTCAGCTCGCGGGCGGCGCCGCGCATTGAGCCCGCACGGGCGACCGCCTCGAAGTAGCGCACCGCCGGGCCATAAAGAAATCGTACGCGATCCAGACCATTTCCCCCTGTTGGCGCGGCCGGGCCGCCCCGATGTTACGCAATCAGCACCATGGC
>JBFHII010000501.1:0-2142 GCA_041596535.1 Breoghania sp.
AGGACCTCCGGGACGCCGGCCGCAAGGCCGCTGCCCGGCAGAGCAGATCGAGGACGCGCGATGAGCCAGACCGACCGCAAGACCGCAGACGCTGCGACCTCCGGGGACGCGCCCGTGGCCGACGTCATCGTTGTCGGCACCGGCCCGTCCGGGCTGATCGCCTCGATTCTCCTGGCGCGCTCCGGGTTCACGACCGTGCTGGTCGGACCCGCAGCCCCGCGCGACGACCGGCGCACCACGGCGCTGCTTGATTCCTCGGTCCGCATTCTCGACCGGCTGGGCCTGTGGCCGGCGATCGCCAAACACGCGGCACCGCTGAAGCTGATGCGCATCGTTGACGACACGAAGCGGCTGTTCCGGGCGCCGGAAACCGTGTTCGACAGCGCGGAAATCGGACTCGATGCGTTTGGCTACAATATTTTGAACGAAAATCTTAATGCAGTGCTTCAAGAGGCGGCGGCGCAGACGCCGGGACTGCGCCGCGTCGAGGGATTCGTCACCGGCATCGTGCACCACGAGGCTGACTGCGAAGTCATGGTTGCGGGCAACGGGGCGCTGCGCGGCACTCTTCTGGTGGGTGCCGACGGCCGCAACTCGCGGGTACGGGACGCTGCCGGCATCGACGTGAAGCGCTGGACGTATGACCAGGCGGCGCTGGTGCTCAACCTGCGCCACACGCTCACCCATCGCGACACGTCCACGGAATTCCACACCCCCAGCGGTCCCTTCACCCTGGTGCCGCTGGCCGATGGCCGCTCGAGCCTGGTCTGCGTCGAACGCCCGGCGGAGGCCGAGCGGCTCGCGGCCCTGCCGCCCGAAACGCTGTCGCTGGAGCTGGAAAAGCGCGCCAAATCCTTCCTCGGCAAGATGCAGCTCGACGGCGACGTGCAGATCTATCCGCTCTCGGGCATGACGGCGCTGCAGGTGGCTGCCAGACGCTCGGCGCTGATCGGCGAGACCGCGCATGTGTTTCCGCCCATCGGCGCGCAGGGGCTCAACCTGAGCCTGCGCGATATCGAGGCGCTGGGCCGCGTGCTGGAGCGCGCCCGCGCCGATGGCCTGGACATCGGCGGCGACGAGGTGATGGCCCGCTACGAGCGCTCCCGGCGCACCGATATCGCCACCCGCACCACGGCGGTGGATCTGCTCAACCGCACGCTGCTGGCCGATTTCCTGCCCATCCAGATGCTGCGCAGCGTCGGGCTCTACCTTGCCGGCCGCATCCCGCCGTTGCGCAAACTGATGATGCGCGAGGGTGTCGCGCCCGGTTTCATCAGCGCGCGCGGCGACGACAGTCTTCTGGGACGGCTCAGCCGCTAGCTGGCGCGGGGCGCTTGTTGAAGGGGCGCGCGTTGAAGGGATGGTGACGCCTGCGGCGAGTCCCTCCTGGATTCCAGTTCACGCGATGCGCTTGCGCGCACGCTGCCTGGAATGACGTGGAGGGTTGAAGCGCCGTATCAGCTCTTGTTCGGGCAGCCGCATCACCACAATTGCCACGACCAGGCTTCAACTCTCACAGTCATTCCAAACCGAGCACGCTCACAGAGCGTGTCGACAGATTTGGAATCCAGGAAAGACTCGCCCCAAGGGCGCGCCTGTCCTGCCCTCATCCGCCCTTCTTGCGGAAATGCGGCGCGATCGGCACGACGGCGGCGGGAAACGCGGTGCTATCCGTGACCACCGTATGATCGAACAGGCCGCGGGCGCGGAAATGCGGATCCGCCATCGCCTCGTCGAGCCCGAGCACCACGGTGGCGCAGCAGTCCGCGGCAGCCAGGACCGGGCGCCATTCATCGGCCGTCCTTTCGCGGATGGCGGCTGCCACGGCGCCCGCGGTGGCCTCGGGATCGATCCGGTCATCGCGCAAGGGTTCGGGAATGCCCAGCACATCGCACAGGCTGTTCCAGAACTTCGGCTCCAGACTGGCGACGGCGACCAGCCGTCCGTCGGCCGTGGGATACAGCCGGTAGCGCGGCGAGCCGCCGGTCAGCAGCCCCCGTCCGCTGACCGGTGCCGTGCCCGACGCGACGAATTCGGCCTGGGCGAAGACGGCGAAGGTGAACGCGGCATCCGCGCGCGCTATGACAAGATCCACATGTTCGACGTGCAGGTCACGCCGGAAGAGACCTATCGCGAATCCGA
>JBFHII010000502.1:0-2132 GCA_041596535.1 Breoghania sp.
GACTGTCGCTGTGGCAGTTCGCGATATTCCTGACGGCCTACGCGCTGGCCTTCATCATCAAGGGCATTTTCGGCTACGGAGCGGTCCTGCCGATGATCCTCATGGGGTCGCTCGTGATGCCGCCGCACCATGCGGTCATCCTGGCCGGCCTCGTCAACCTCGCGTCGCAATGGGTTCTCGTGCCGGACGGGTTCAGGCACGGCGATCATCGGCTGGCCGGAAGAATGATCCTCTTCATCATGCCAGCGCTGTTCGTTGGCGTGCTCGTGTTCCGGCTCCTCGAACCGGCCGCGTTGCAACTCACCGTCGGACTGCTGCTGCTGTTCATTCTTGTCGCCGAGAGCACAAGCTGGCGCGAGCAACTACTCCCCTTCGTTCAGGCGAGGCACCGCTTCTTCAGTGGCGCGGCGGCGCTGATTGCCGGCGTGCTCTCGGGACTGGTGGGTGCCGGAGCAATGATCTTCCTTACGGTCTATCTCCGCTCGGTCGTGACCGAAAGGCTTGCTCTGAGGGGCACGATAATCCTCATCGTCACCGCGATGCTGGCATGGCGGATGACATTGCTGGTCTGGGCAGACCTGCTGAACTGGTCTCTTGCGCTCGAGGCGCTGCTTATCCTGCCGGTGTCCGTCCTGTTCATCCAGGTCGGACGCACTGTCGCGCATCGCCTCTCCAACGATCATTTCTTTCGCGCATATCGCATATTCATGATTGCCGCCTCCATGATGCTGATCTTCCGCGGGGCGCTCCAGACCCTGCCCTCCTAGCGGCGCGGATACAAAGGCGCATCATTCACTGTTCACACTGAGGTCAATGGCCTGCGAGCCGAGACCGGGGCCTCCTCCGACTCGCTGCCGGGTGTCCCCCGTTATTGCGGATTCGGGCTGTGCCAGGCCCTGAAACAGAACGATCGCAGTCCTCAGGATGCCGCCTCCCACGCATCCCTGATCCGCGAAAACGCCGGCGTCTTCCGGCTGGCGGTCTTCTGGCGAACTGCGTTCTCGGGTGAATTCAACCACTTGCAGAAAACGTCGTACGGCACGCGCCGGTACATTGACTCTTTCAAAATACCTACATACGATCTGCATAGTTCAAAAAATCAACATATGTTCGGCTGATGACAGACAGCGACACCGCAAAGCGCAGAAAACCCTTCTCAATCGGCCATGCCGCGAAGATGACCGGCGTTGCGGTGTCGACCCTGCGTTCCTGGGAACAGCTCGGGCTGATCACGCCGCACAAATCCGCCAGCGGTCACCGGTCCTTCTCGCCGGACGATCTCGACCGGATCCGCAAGATCGAACAGATGCGCCGCATGTCGGGCATGAACCTGTCCAACATCCGCAGGGTTCTGGATCAGGAAGCGGAAAAGGCGCCGGAAGCCGCTCCGCAGGACGTCGAGCGGCAGAAGCTCGAATACGACCGGATCGGCGAAAGCGTCCGCGCCCTGCGCAAGGAAGCCGGCCTGTCGCTGCGCGAACTCTCGGATCTGACGGAAATCGGCGTTTCGCACCTGAGCATGTTCGAGCGGGGGGCCGCCTTCCTGTCGCCGGCGCGTCTCAATGCCATCGCGGCTGCCTTCAACTGCTCCGTGGTGGAGCTGCTGGGCGGCACGAGCCACAACGACGTTCCCATCGTGCGAAAGGGCGACGGCCGGGTCGTCGGCACGTTCGGACCGGGCGTTTCGATCGAGCAGCTGACGGTCGCGGAAAGGCTCATGGACGTGGAGGTCTGGACGATCGACGCGGGCCGAGAGAGCGACGGCTTCTACTCCCACGACGGCGAGGAACTTATCTATGTCCTCGACGGCGAACTGGAGATCACGTTATCCGGGCGCGATCCCGTCACCATCGGCCCCGGCGACAGCGCCTATTTCGACAGCCGCATCGACCATCGCTGGCACAACAGGGGCACCCGCAATGCGGTGATCCTTTGGGTCAACACGGATGTCGAACGGATCGGCACGATGCATTTCGAACGCCGCGGCCGTCGGCTCGAACTCGGCGCGTCCAGCGGCAGCGGCCTTGGCGAAGGCGATCTGAACATCGAACTCCCGAAGAATTCGGAGACCTACCGCGTCCTGGAAACGCATACCGCCGGGCATCCGACGCGCATCCTGATCGAACCGCTGA
>JBFHII010000503.1:0-2123 GCA_041596535.1 Breoghania sp.
CCGGTGTCGTCTACGTGCGCTCCACCGGTTACAAGGCCGACGGCACGGAAGTGCTGGACTACGTGCGCTGGGTGATGGTCAAGAAGCGCAATGCGGCCAATCCCGCGCCCGCGCCGCATGTGCCCGAGCTGCCGGGCGAACTGTCACCGGATGTGCTCGGCAACGCCGTGCCGATGCTCGATCTCGACGGATGGAACGACGATCTCGCCGGCAGCATCCACCGCTGGGGCGACTATGCCATTGGTGAGAAGATCGACCATGCCGACGGCATGACCGTGGAAGAGGCCGAGCACCAGATGGCCACGCGGCTCTATCAGAACACCGCGAAGGTGCATTTCAACCAGCACACCGAAGGCGAGGGACGCTTTGGCCGCCGGCTGGTCTATGGGGGCCATGTCATCAGCCTGGCGCGCGCGCTGTCGTTCAACGGCCTCGGCGCGGCGTTTCATGTGGCGGGCATCAACGGCGGACGGCATGTGGCGCCGCTGTTCGCCGGCGACACGGTCTATGCCTGGTCGCATGTTCTGGACAAGCAGCCGCTGGAAGGCCGTCCGGACGTGGGGCTGCTGCGCATCCGCACCATCGCCACCAAGAACCGGGCCTGCGCGGATTTCCCGGAGAAGGATCTGTCCGGCTCCTACGATCCTGCGGTGATCCTGGATCTGGACACCTGGGTCGCGCTGCCGAAGTAGTGAAGCGCGATCAGCGGACGCCATGCAGCCTCGAGGGCGTCCGCTCACAGCCAGTTCTCGTCACAATCTGTTGTTACCGTGTTCTCGCATGCCGGTGTGGAGGCGTCATTTGCGCTGCGCCACGTGGCAGGTGAACGGCCATTGTTTCGATGGTCCGATGTCTTGAGTGCGTGCTTTTCAGATCAATGATTTCCGGAGGCATTTCCCATGACAAACGAAATCCAGCAGCCGCAGCCCTACGATCTTGTCGGCAACCCGGTCCTGGTCGGCGGTATCGGCAACGGCTTCGAGGCGACGCTGCAGTTCCGCATTCATGAAGGCCATGACGAGGTAACCGGACATTTCAATGTCGGCGGAGGCACGGGCGAGCACGGCCAGTTCCAGCTTGCGATCGATGCTTCCGGCGCCGCCTTCGCGCTCGACCGGCTGTTCGTCGAGATCTTCGAGGAAAGCGCGCGCGACGGCTCGGAGATCAACAAGGTGATCGTGCCGGTGATCTACGGTCCGCGGATCGTTCCCGGGTATGTCGGGTACCGGCTGCACGAGGTGCGGCCCGGAGACACGCTGTCGGCCATCGCCAACACGCACTACGGCGATCCCGCCCGGTTCCCCGACATCGTGCGCGCCAATCCGCTGGTGATCGACGATCCGAACCTGATCTTTCCCGGACAGGAACTGAGAATCCCCATCGGCGTGTGAGGTTGCTGCAGGAGGCGACCGCCTTGCCGCGTGCGACAATGCTTCGGCAGGATTTTTTGCCGATCCGCTGTATGCTGGATTGAGCAGCCGGAGCACGCATGCGTTTTGCGACCTTCAATCTTGAATCGTTTGGCGGGGACACGCTCGACAAGAGCGCTCTCGCGCCACGCATCGCGCGGCTTCGCCCCGTGCTGGAGCGGCTCGAGGCCGACGTGCTGTGCCTGCAGGAAGTCAATGCCCAGCGGGTTCCCGGAGCGCCGGGACGACGATTCCTGGCGCTGGATGCGCTGCTTGAGAATACCGCCTACGCGGGCTATCACCGCGCCTGCGGGGTCGCGGAGGGAGCCGCGCCGGCCGAGCGGCACAACCTGATCGTGCTGTCACGGTATCCGGTGGTCGACAGCCGAACCATCCGGCATGAACACGTGCAGCCGCCGCGCTGGCATGCGCGCACGGGCGATGCGGTTGCCGGTCCGGGCGAACCCGGGGCGGGCACGGACGCCGAGGCGGAAACCCGCGTCACCTTCGACCGGCCGATCCTGGCGGTGGAGCTGGATGCGCCGGGGCGGCATCTGCATGTCTTCAACGTGCATCTGCGGGCGCCGATCGCGGCGCCGGTTGCGGGCCAGAAGCTTTCGGCCACGCGCTGGAAGAGCGTCTCCGGATGGGCGGAAGGCTACTATCTTGCGGCGATGAAGCGCGTCGGCCAGGCGCTCGAATTGCGCCAGGCGA
>JBFHII010000504.1:0-2112 GCA_041596535.1 Breoghania sp.
CGCGGATCTGGGTTTCGCGGCCTCGGTCGAGGCGCCGGACGAGGATTGCCGGATGGAAGTCTGGACGACGGAGCCGGGCCTGCAATTCTATGACGGGGCCAGGCTCAATGTGCCGGTCGCCGGTCTCGGTGGACGCCTCTACGGTCCGCATGCCGGATTCTGCCTCGAGCCGCAGCGCTGGCCCGACAGCCCCAATCACGCCGTTTTCCCGGGCGCGGTGTTGCGTCCGGGGGACACCTATCAGCAGGTCACCGAATACCGCCTGGCCTGAGCCATCCTTCCAGAGTACCCGCATGAAGACCGTCTTTTCCGAACAGCAACTCGATCACCGGCCGACGTTCGAGCTTTCCGACGGCGCCATGGCACCCGCGGTCGAGCTGCCGGCGCGCGCCGAATTCGTGCGCGACCGCATCGTGGAGACGGGACTTGGAGAGATCCTTGCGCCCGATGCGTTTGGCCGCGCGCCGCTTGAGCGGGTGCACAGCGGCGCCTATCTCGACTTCATGGATGGATTCCGTGATCGTTGCGACGCCGAAGGCCGCAAGGGCGAGGTGTTTCCCTTCTGCTGGCCGACCGCTGGTCTGCGCTCGGACGTGACCCCGCGCCACCTCGACGGACAACTGGGCCGATATTCGTTCGATGCGGGCACACCCATCGGTCCGGATAGCTGGCGGGCCGCGATCGTCAGCGCCAACACGGCGTTGACCGCGGCCGAGCTTGTCGCAAGCGGCGACCGCTCCGCCTTCGCGCTGTGCCGTCCGCCCGGCCATCACGCCATGAGCGACCGGTTCGGCGGCTACTGTTTCCTCAACAACGCCGCGATAGCCGCGGAGTCTCTGCGCGATGAGGGCGCGGCCCGGGTCGCCATCCTGGATGTGGACTATCACCACGGCAACGGCACTCAGGCGATCTTCTACGATCGGTCCGACGTGCTGTTTCTGTCGATTCACGCCGATCCTGCCGATGAGTATCCGTATTTCCTCGGCTATGCCGACGAGACCGGCGCGGGCGATGGTGCGGGTTTCAATCACAACTGGCCGCTGGCCATAGGCGCGGACTGGGCGGCGTGGAGCACGGCGCTGGAGGCCGCCTGCGGCCGCATCGCGGACTTTGGCGCGGACGTGGTGGTGATCTCGCTGGGGCTGGATGCCTACGAGCATGATCCGATCTCGCGCTTCAAGCTGCACTCCGAGGACTTCATCCGGCTTGGCGCGCGGCTGGAAAAACTCGGCCTGCCGACCCTCTTCGTCATGGAGGGCGGCTATGCCATCGACGCGCTCGGCGTGAATTGCGTCAATGTTCTTGCCGGTTTCGACGATGCGCGCTGATCCCACCAAGAGGCAAACCGCCATGCCGTGGCTTCTGTTCAATCCGGCTTGTTTGGCGCTCACCAGGGGTACGTGCGGAAGTCCGGTCGTCTCAGGCCCTTCGCTGGCGCTCGGGCTATGACCATGATCGCACGGGTCGTGTTCATCGGTCTGCTGGTCGGCGCGCTGGCGTCGTCCGGGACCCTGTCGCCGTCTCGCGCCTGGGCGCAGGAGGCGGACGGCAATTGGCGCGCGGAACAGAAGGTTCTGCGCATCGGCATTGTCACGACCGGCGGCGCCGTGCGCCGGCTTGAGGCGGTGCGGCCGTTCGAGGAATACATCTCCGATGTCATCGGCCTGCCGGTCGAACTGGTGCCCTTGCGCGACATGCGCGGGCTCATTGACGCCATCGTCAACGCGCGCATTGATTATGCGCCGCTGAGTGCCAGCGCCTATGCCGCCGGCTGGACCCTGTGCAGGTGCCTCGAGCCGCTCGCGGCGCCGCTGGCCGGGGACGAAACTGCCGGGTTTCATGCGGTCGTGGTGGCGCGGGCCGACAGCGGCCTGCGCCGGCTGGCGGATCTCAAGCAGAAGGCGCTGGTTTATGCGGCGCCCTCGTCGGTCGCCGGCTACCTGATCCCGCGCGCCGCGTTTCGTGCCGAAGGCATCGAGGACGAGGCCTTTTTCAGCCGGATCGGCCATGCGCCCGGTCCGGTCGCCGCGGTCAGCGCCATGCTGGCGGGCGAATATGACGCGGCGCTGGCCTGGTCGTCGCTGGATGGAAACGCGGCGTCGGGCTACAGCC
>JBFHII010000505.1:0-2070 GCA_041596535.1 Breoghania sp.
AAGCGCGGCGAGTCGGCACGCTTCACCGGCGCCCCCTTCCACGCCCCGCGTCGGCGCCTGGACGAGACGGACGCGGCCAGAAAGCCGGTGCTCAAATGGCTGAAGCCCGACCCGGCCGAGGTGACGCCGGCCGCCGCGGAATAGAGCGGTTTATGCGCTGAAACGCGAAAACCCCGGTCGAAAGGCCGGGGTTTTTTTGTGTCCGCTTGCCCGGGCCATCATCCTGAGGAAGCCCGCAGGGCTGTCTCGAAGGATCGGCCGCAGGGCTTGAGTGTGCCGCCGGTCCATCGAGGCTCGGCTCGCGCCTCGCACCTCAGGATGAGGTCCGGGGGGAGGCGCCTGCGGCGGAGCGGGGCAGGAGAGGGCATGGGCCTGCCTCGATCTGTCTCCTTGACGCGTCGGCGTGCGACTGGCCGGATCCGCTGGTGGCCATTGGCTTCACCGGGACATCTCCCGGCGCGATCTGACGAGCCATACCCGCAGATCCACCACCACCCTCACGGTTGCTGCGACCACCAGTGCGCAGAGCGCAACCTTGGAGACGGTCTCCATCGTCCCTTCGATCAGGACGGCATGAACCACGCTGCCCCCGACGGTGACGGCGGCCAGGGCGGTGTGGACGAAACGCCAGATGCGTGGCCTCAGGTGGAACTGCCGGCTCAACCATCGGCGCAAGGCTGCGAAAGACGCAGCCGCAAAAACCGCCCACATGGCGATGACGCCCCAGAGCGAGAACGGCGTCGGCGATCTGAAGAGAAGCACGTCGATCACGTCCGGTGGGCTGGTGATCCACAGGGTCACGACGTGGATGACCACCGCCGCGACCAGAGCGGCTCCGGTCAAACGATGCACGCGCCGCCCCTGCAGAGCCGACATGCCCGGCAGGTATCCGCCGGCGAGCAGGGGCTGGATGAGCAGAAGCGCCATTGCGATCACCCCTGCGAACCCGGCCGCGATATAGACAGGATCGCGCCATTGAAGCAGCGGACTGGCGGCGGCAAGGGCGAGCGGTATTGCAATGGCCGCCGCGAGCGCTGTCCAGATCAGGAGGGTTCCGGCCCGGCTCATGGTTCCCGGCGCGCTCAAGCCGGCTGAAGGACGAAATGCGCCTCGAGGCTGGTGTCCTTTGAACTGCGCATGACGGGGCGCAGGAAGACGGTCTTGAAGTCGCCGCTGTCATAGGCGAGATGGCCATGGGCCTGGCCGAATGCGGGGACGATTTGCGGCATCTCGAGGCGAAACACGCCGTTGGCGTCGGTGAGCGTTGCCCCGTGGGAGCGTTGGTCGCGCTCATAGCCTTCTGTGGTGTGCGCCCAGATCTGGATGCGCTGGCCGGCAAGCGGGGCGCCATCGCCTGCGCGACGCACGGTGCCCGACATGATGAAACCGCCGCCGCCGATACGGTCCACGATGGGTGCTCCGGGCAGGTAGTTGTTGGAACCGCCCCGCATGGAGGGCGTCGGGGCAAGGCCTTCCGCACGCGCCGGGACAAGAAGGCTGGACATGCCAGTCACCACTGCGGCACCGCCAGCGGCGAGGAGAAGGCGGCGGCTGGGGAGGTCGGCGGTCATCGGAATTTCTCCTGTCGAACGTCGGGTAACGACCGATCCATCTGGAACGGACCGGCACCTGAATATAGCGTGTTTGCGAAGAATTCCGAGCTGTGCAGGCGGTGCAGTCGATAAACCGCACTCACCGTTTCGTGATGGCGTGGCTTTGATCGATCAGCCGGTGTCTGGTCACAATACAACACATGACGGCTCGCCGCCTGCCGATGCCGTTCGCCGCAGTGCAGGGGAAGATTGTTATGGCGAGGCAGCGGTCGCCGAATACCGACGGCGTTTCCAGCACAGGGCATATTTGCCTCCCACGTTTGATCTCGCTCCTTGACGATGGTCCCCCGATCCGTGCCAGCTACCATCCGTCTGTCGCGGGGATCGTCGTCATGCAGAATCCGGAACTCAAACGTGCGTTGTCGCTGCCGCTGGTGGTGATGTACGGGCTTGGCGTCACCATCGGCGCCGGAATTTACGTGCTGCTGGGGGCCGCGGCGGGGCGGGCGGGCGTGCA
>JBFHII010000506.1:0-2054 GCA_041596535.1 Breoghania sp.
ACCGGCCAGGGCGCCAGTCTTTCAAACGCCCCGAGCAGGAACGGAAAATGCGTGCACGCCAGCACCAGCGTATCGGTGCGCGCGCCATCGCGATCGACAAAGCACGGCGCGAGTTCCGCGGCGATCGCCGCATCATCGACAGGCTCGCCGCCAAGCATTGCCTCGGCAAGCCGCGCCAGAGCGGCCGAGCCATGCAGCGTTACCGCAACCTCGGGCGCGAAATCGCGGATCAGCTCGAACGTGTATTCGCGCCTCACGGTACCCGCGGTGGCCAGCACGGTGATCAGGCCGGAGCGCGTCCGCGCCGCCGCGGGCTTGATGGCCGGGACCGTGCCGACGAAGGGGACCGGGAACCGCGCGCGCAAGGCGGGCAGCACCAGCGTGGAGACCGTGTTGCAGGCAATGACAACGGCGCGCGGATCATGCGCCTCGATCAACCGGCCGATCAGCGCCACCACATGCGCCAGCAGCTCGCCGCCCTCACGGCCGCCATAGGGAAAGCCCGCGTGGTCGGCGGCATAGACCAGATCGAGCGTCGGATCACCGGCCCGGATATGCCGCAAAACCGACAGGCCGCCGATCCCGCTGTCAAACACAAGAACCGGCCGGCTCACGGGTTCACGCGCTCCCCGTCGTGTCGCCATCCGCACCCATTGCATCCTCGTCCGGCGCAGACTGTGTGTCCTGCGGGACGCGTTTGCGCGGCCGCGTCCTGCGGCCTTCCAGGGCGGCGACGACACCGCGCAGGGTGCGCACCTCCTGCTCGGTCAGCGAGGCCTTCTGCAGAATGCCGCGCAACGCCCGCACCATGGTGGGCCGGCGGTGGCTGGGGCGAAAATACTCCTGGACGTCGAGCGCGCCCTCGAGATGCTCGAACAGGCGGATCAGGTCTTCCTTGGGCGCGGGAATGCCCGTGCCCGCATCGAACGGCAGCGCACCGGCGGTGGCGCGCTGGCGCCATTCGTAGGCGATCACCAGCACCGCCTGGGCGATGTTCAGCGAGGAAAAGTTCGGGTCCACGGGCAGCGTGACGATCTCGTTGGACAGCGCCACTTCCTCGTTGTTCAGCCCCCAGCGCTCGCGCCCGAACAGCACGCCGGTCGGCAGTCCCTCGCCGCCGAAACGCGCCAGCGTCTCCGCCGCCTCGACCGGTCCGCGGACGGGCTTCAGGATCTCGCGCGAGCGCGCGGTCGTGGCGAAGACGAAGCGCAGGTCGGCCACCGCTTCCTCGACGGTATCGAAGGCCTGCACGGCATCGATGACATGCACGGCACCCGAGGAGACTTCGCGGGCCCGCTGGTTCGGCCAGCCGCAGCGCGGCGTGACGACACGCAGGTCCGTGAGCCCGAAATTCGCCATGGCGCGGGCGGCGGTGCCGATGTTTTCGCCCAGCTGCGGCTCGCACAGGATGACGGCCGGCGGACGGATGGTGATGGCGTTGTCTGACATGCACGCGGATTTAGCGGATGCCGCGACAGAATGCCAGAGGGCAGCTGCGCGACGCGCGCTTCCAGCACGAAACCCGCCGCACCCTTGCGGGCCGGCGTTACCGGGAGGCGGCAAGGCGCGGGCGGTTTCGCCTGCGCAGTGTGAGCAAAAACTGTTTCTTCGGCGAGCGCACCCGCGCCTTGCCGTGACGTTTTACCGGCGACTTTCCTTGCCAATCCACCGAAGCCGTTTTCAATTGAGACCCCGGCCCCTCGACTGAACGAGAGCTCCACCATCAACCGGCAGCCCCAGCATACTCGGGTCCGTTACGCCCTTTCAGCCGGAACCGTCACATCCCCGACCCACGCGAACGGACGGTCCGTAAGCGGTCCCGCGATGGGGCCGGGCGATGGGGGTAGTATGGGGGACGTGAGACAGACGGGGATTAGTTTTTTGGGGCCCCTTCTCATTGGGGCGGTGACGAGCGGCCGGCTTCTTTGGTGCAACACCCCCGATCCTCATCCTGAGGAGGCGCGGAAGCGCCGTCTCGAAGGATCGGCGGCGGGGACTGGGTCCCGGGTCTGCGGAGCACCGCTGCGCGCTGCGCCGCGCCCGGGATGACAATC
>JBFHII010000507.1:0-2050 GCA_041596535.1 Breoghania sp.
CTGCGCCTTGGTGCGGCGCTTCTGCTTGTAGGGAAGATAGAGATCCTCGAGCGCCGCCTTGGTGTCGGCGGCCTGGAACTGCTTCGCCAGCTCCGGCGTCAGCTTGCCCTGTTCCTCGACGGATTTCAGGATTGCCGCGCGGCGGTCCTCCATCTCGCGCAGGTAGATCAGCCGCTCCTCCAGCGTGCGCAACTGGTTGTCGTCGAGCCCGCCGGTGGCTTCCTTGCGGTAGCGCGCGACAAACGGAACCGTCGAGCCTTCGTCCAGCAGCTGCACGGTGGCGGCGACCTGGTCCGCGCGGCAGCCGATTTCACCGGCGATGCGCGCAGCGATGCCGTGTGCGATGGCGGCGGCGGACTGGGTCGGGGCGGGGGCTGTTTCGGTCATGGTCACTCGAGGCGTCATTGAAACACGGGAAACACGGGAGCCAATGGGAACCCGATGCGGGCCCCGGAATCGGCAGAGGCAGACGATAGGAGGCCGCAGGACGCGATGCCAGCGCGGATGCCGCGAAACGCACAACTGCGTACATGGGGGAACTCGATGCCGCCGCAGCCGTTGTCATGTCGAACGGCCCGGCGGTGCCGGCGCTTGCGGAAGCCCGAATTTCAGCCTTGATTGTATGAAGGGGATGCTTTCGCGCTTGGAACACTGATTCGTCCGAAAGGACGTGGGGCGCAGGCCTTGCGGACTGGTCCCGGAACGGAACTCAACGGTGAGAAACACGATGCATACATCGACGAACGCTCTTCCGGAAGGCGACCGGCGCAGTGCCGGAGTGACCGAGGATGACACGCCGGGCGCGGCCGGCGCGGGCCTGACCCGCCGGGCGCTTCTGGCCGGCGGCGCCACGCTGGCGCTGGCGGGCTGCGCGGGCGGGCCGCGGCGACCGGCTCCGGCGCCTGCGGCGCCGCGCATCGATCCCTATTATCTGTCCATGTATGCCGCGCAGAACGACAACGGGTTCATGATACCCGCGATCCCGCTGAACCGCATCGATCCGGTCTACTACCGCCAGGTGGTGCCCTATCAGGCGCCGGAACAGGCCGGGACCGTGGTCGTCGATCCGCACAACACGTTTCTCTACCTGGTGCGCGGCGACGGCACGGCCATGCGCTACGGGATCGGCGTCGGCCGCGAAGGGTTTTCATGGTCCGGAAACGCGACCATCCGCGACAAGCAGCAATGGCCGAAATGGCATCCGCCGGCGGCGATGATCGAGCGCCAGCCGGAGCTTCAGAAATACGCCAACGGCGGCATGGAGGGCGGACTGGCGAACCCGCTCGGCGCCCGCGCGCTGTATCTCTACGAGGGCAACAGGGACACGCTGTACCGCATCCACGGCACCAACGAGCCATGGAGCATCGGCAAGGCGGTGTCCTCGGGCTGCATCCGCATGCTCAACCAGGACGCCATCGATCTGTACAACCGCGTGCCGCTCGACACGCCGGTGATCGTGCGCTCCTGAGTACGGTTCCGGTGCCGGAGCGAATGCGGGATCGCCCGTCGCGATCCCGCCGTGCCAAGGGCTATTTCGACTTCAGTTTGCCGCCCATGTTGAGCATGCCCATGATGGCCTTCTCGTAATAGGGCTCGGTGGTGCCCTTGCGCACCTTGCGCAGGAAGTACTTCTCGAAGGCGATCTTGGCCAGGTGCACCCACTTGCCGCTGGCCGACCAGTTGATGTTGCGCGGCGGGTTCTGCGGCTGGGCGACGAAGACCACACCGCCGTCGCCGAAATCGGCCAAGCAGATGGCGTTCCAGGATCCCTCGTTCGTCGGGGCCTCCCCAGCGACGATCTGCTTCAGGTTCTGGGCGATCGCCGTCACCATGCTTTCGATCATGTAGCCGGTCTTGGGTACGCCGACGGGAACCGCCGTCGCCTCGAGCGGCGCGATGGCGATGCAGACGCCCGCGCCGAAGACGTTGGGATATTTCGGATTGCGCTGGTGCTTGTCGGTGATAACGAAGCCGCGCGGATTGACGAGGCCTTCGATGTCGCGCACCGCAGGCACGCCGCGGAATGGCGGCAGCATCATGGAAAATTTCA
>JBFHII010000508.1:0-2041 GCA_041596535.1 Breoghania sp.
CGGTACACCTGCTCGGCGAGGAGAATGCGCACAAGCTGATGCGGCCAGGTCATGGCGCCGAACGAGAGCTTGAGATCGGCGCGCGCCAGCAGCGCTTCGCCATGCCCATCCGCGCCGCCGATGGCGAAGGCGAGATCGGAGGCGCCGTCATCGCGCCAGCGGCCGATGCGGTTGGCGAAATCCGGGCTCGGCATGGTCTTGCCGCGCTCGTCCAGCGCTACCAGCACGCAGCGTTCCGGCAACGCGGCGAGCAACGCCTCGGCTTCCGCCTGCTTGCGGTCCTGGGCGCGCGACGCACGCGATTCCGCCAGTTCGATGATGTCGGGGCCACTGAACCCGAGCGCCGGGCCGCTTTTGCGCGCGCGGTCGAGATAGCGTGCGAGCAGATCCCTGTCGGCACCGGCCTTGATCCGGCCGATCCCGGCTATGGTGATCCGCATGCGCCAATCTCTGTGTCTCGGTCCTCAGGCGCCATCGGCAGGACGCCGTCCGGATCTGTCGTGTTCTCAGGCCTCGGCCGGAACGTCTGCTCCGGCCGGCAGCTCAAAGCGAAAGCCGCCTCAGTTGGAGTACTGCGGCTGCGTGTCGGTCTCGGCGGACCACATCTTTTCGATGTTGTAGAAGCCACGCACTTCGGGCCGGAACAGATGCACGATGATGTCGCCGGCATCGACCAGAACCCAGTCGCAATGGGGCAGTCCCTCGACGCGCGGGGCGCCCAGGCCGGCCTTCTTGAGATCCCGGATGAGATGGTCCGCGACGGCACTGACATGACGGTGGGACCGGCCGCTCGCGACGATCATGTGATCGGCGATGGAGGTCTTCCCGAGAATGTCGATGGAGACAATGTCCTCGGCCTTTGAATCATCAAGGCTGGCGAGGACGACAGACAGCGGATCCGCGATTTCAGTCGACTGGATCGCTGCTTCATGAGGATCGCGGAGCACCGCGCCCTCGTTTTTAGATGTCATGGTCAGGTGTATAGCCTTTTCGCCATGCGTTGCGTGTTCCGCGTTCATCGACATCCCCGACAAGCCTTGCACTTCGGGTGCAACACCGTCGGGAGCAATACCATAGAACCAGGCCAACAAACGCATTCTCGAGTGGTATGCCGCATGTACGCGCGGATGTCTTTCCACTCTATTGCAAGGATATGCTGTCGTATGCGTCCATTTCAAGACATTCACGGCGGCACGGTTACGGAAATCTCAGGTTGTTGCCGAACGGAGACGCAATTCCGTCGAGGAAATCGGATCGCGCGGGCCGTGCAGGAAGGTCCAGGCGGGCGCCGCAAGATCCGCGAATGCCGCAGCGTCACGCTCGTTGACGCGGCGGCCCGCATAGGCGTGAGCCAGCCGCGATCCGAGCACGGAAAGGGTTGAACCCGGCCGGTCGACAATCGCCACGGGCAGGCGTTCGACGATGTCGCGCCAGTTCTGCCAGCGATGAAAGGCCGCCAGGTTGTCCGCGCCCATGATCCACACGAGCGACAGATCCGGACGCCGGTTCTTGAGCGCGGCAATGGTCTGCGCGGTATAGGCGGTGCCCAGCAGCGCTTCCCAGGCCGTCACATGCACGCGGGGGTCACCGGCAATATCCTCGCAGGCTTGAACGCGCGCTTGCAACGGCGCCAGTTCGTCGTGTTTTTTCAAGGGATTGCCGGGCGTCACCAGCCACCATACCGCGTCGAGGCGCAGCCTGCGCATCGCCGTGCGGCTGACGTGGGCGTGCCCGGAATGCGGCGGATTGAACGAACCGCCGAACAGGCCTATCCGCTGGCCACGGCCGGCCGGCGGCAGCCGCATCCACTCAGGCACGGGCGCGCCGTCAAGCTGCCGGCGCAGGATCGTTGCGGCAGGCGCGGCGTCCCTCACGGGCGGATCTGACCGGTGCCGCGCACCTGATACTTGAAACTTGTGAGCTGCTCTACGCCGACAGGCCCGCGTGCGTGCATGCGGCCCGTGGCAATCCCGATCTCGGCACCCATGCCGAATTCGCCGCCGTCGGCGAACTGGGTCGAGGCATTGTGCATCAGGATCGC
>JBFHII010000509.1:0-2017 GCA_041596535.1 Breoghania sp.
GAGGAGGAGAAATCCATTTCCAGCGACAGGATGACCCAGGCGCCAACGCCGATGATCGCCATTGCGGCCAGACCCAGAACGAATGCCTTCATAGCGAATTTGCTCCAACTTTCACGATGTTGTCGTTGATATCAGTTTGTCTGCGGACCGCCGTTCAGCGCTTCGCCCGTCTCGGTCGCGCGCTTGAGAAAGGCGATCAGCGCGTCGCGCTCCTCGCGCGTGCGGATGCGCTGCATCGGCATCTTGGATCCCGGGGTAACCACGTCGGGGCCCTCGTCGAACAGCCGGGCGATGGTGTCCTCGTTCCAGACGATGGTCGCGTTCTCCAGCGCCGGCGAGTAGTGGTAACCGGGCAAGGTGCCCGCCTTGCGGCCAAACACCTTGAACAGAGAAGGTCCGGCCCGATTGGCATCGTCCGGGGTCAACGTGTGGCAGACACTGCACTTGCGTGCGAACTGCCGCTCACCCAGGTCATCGCCCTCACTGCGGTGGAACCGGCGTGGCACGGTGACATCCACCGGGTCAAACGGCTTGCGCGGCGCAACCTGCCAAGCGGCGACAAAATCATCGAGCCCGGCATAGAAGATCACCCGAGCGTCCGGTGCATCGGGCGTATCTGGGGTGATCGCCAGCCCCCACACCGGTCCATAGGGGTTCTCGAAAGCCTCTTCCAGCGCCCAGTCGGCGGTGGAGAATACCTTGATCCGGCCGTCGCCGCCGCCACTTGCCGCCATCCTGCCGTCTTCCGACAAGGCCAGCGACAGCACCGGGCGGGTATGCTGCGGCAGCACTTTGGCGATCTCGCCGCTCGCAACGTCGATCACGCCGAGCGTCCCGTCGAGCCCACCGAACATCAACTGCGCATTGCCCGGCAGCGGCTTGAGCACATTGATGCTCCAGCCATGGCTGTAGACCTGACGCACGAAACGGCCCGAAGGCGCCTCCCACATGCGGATCGTGCCATCGTAGGAGCCGGTGAAGAGATGCTGGCCATCGGGCGAGAACCCAACCGTGTTGACGTTGCCGCGGTGACCTTCCAGCACGGCGATTTCGCGCTCCGCATCCAGATCATAGAGCCGCGCGTTGCGATCCCACGACGCAGTCGCCGCGTAGCGCCCGTCCGGCGACACCGCCACGTCGAGCACCTTGTCTCCAGTGCCCTCGAAGCGCCTGGCAATCTCGCCGCGCGCCAGATCCCATATCGCAAATGAGCCATCGTCGGACACGGATACCGCGCGGTCGTCGCCGGCAAACGCCGCGTCGTTCACGGCCGCATCATGACCGATCAGCCGCTTCTCGATGACCGCCTCATCGCCGTGCAGCCGCCACAGGATGATGGCATAGTCGAAGGATCCCGACAGCGCCCGGGTGCCATCCGCGGACAGGATGACGGATTTTACCGGTCCGCCGTGCCCGGCCAGCTTTTCGGGCCAGGCTGCGGCGCCCGAGACGGACAGCACACAGGCGCAGAGGCCAGCGATGCCGCCTGCCGGAGCACGGGCCGCAATTGCGCGGAGCGAAACCAGTGTGCCGCGAACAATTTCGGCCAGTTGATCAATCACCGCCATGACATATCCGACACGTTCCCCGACGCGGACGCTCCCCGGATGGCACGCAGCCCGTGCGGCACGCCCAGCGCACGCGCCGCGCGGCCTGCTATTCGGCCGGTTGCGCGGCGCCGGCCTTGGCATCGCGCTCGGCAACATCCTCGACCCACAGATTGTGGTGCTCGTGGGCCCAGTTGAGATCGACCTCGCCGGAGCCCATGGCATCAAACGCGCCTTCCATGCCGATGGTTCCGATGTAGATGTGCGCGATAACGATGCAGATCAGCGCCAGCGCCACGATCGAGTGCCACAGCGTGGCGAGCTGCTGCTCGTGAATGGCGGCCAGCGGTGTCGGCAGATCGGTTCCGGCGACCGTGTTGATCAGCGCGAAGGTGTCGGAAAACAGGCTCGTGGTGAAGGGGAACAGCAGAGCCCACCCGGAGATCGCCACCGAAGCGCCGCCCAGGATC
>JBFHII010000510.1:0-2016 GCA_041596535.1 Breoghania sp.
ATGATCGTGCGCAACGCCAAGGGCGGGCTGGACGGCGCCCACGCTCCCCGTGCCGACGGCGGCGCCGCGGTGGGCTGAGGCAATCGAGGTTCTGGTGCGCTTCCTGATTGTCTTCTATACGGCAATACTGTGCGATGCTCTCGTGAGGACGGCCCAGCTGGAGAGACGATCATGGATGCGGTGACCCGGATGCGCTGCTTTATCCAGGTGGTGGACAGCGACGGTTTTTCAGCCGCCGCGCGGGCCATGGGCCGGTCCAAGGCGCTGGTCTCCAAATATGTCAGCGAGCTGGAGGACGAGCTCGGTGTGCGGCTTCTCAACCGCACGACGCGGCAGGTCTCGACCACCGAAGCCGGGCTCGCCTACTACCGCGAGGCCTCCGACATCCTGCAGCGGATCGACGATCTGCAATCGGTGCTGCGTGACACCCACCAGCAGGCCCGCGGGCGCTTGCGCGTCTCCGGTCCCCGCGCGCTGGGCGACCGGGAACTCGCCCGCGCGATCATGGAGTTCATGGCGGAGAACCCGGACATCTCGCTGGATCTGAGGCTGGAGGACCGTTTCGTCGACATGGTCGAGGAAGGGATCGACGTGGCGATCCGGCTGACGGAACTGGCCGATTCCAGCCTGATCGCGCGCAAGCTCGCGCCGTTTCATCTGGCCACGGTGGCGACGCCGAAGGTGATTGCGGAGCATGGCCGGCCGATGACGCCGGGCGATCTCGCGGGCGTCCCCTTCATCATCGACACCAACTCCCGGTTTCGCCACAATCTGGACTATTTCATCGATGGCGAGCGCAAGAGCATTTCGGTGCGCGGGCGGGTGGAGGTCAACAGCGCGGAGGGCGCGCGCGAGGCGGCGCTGGCACATCTGGGTTTCGTGCGTACGCCGCTGTTCATGATCCGCGAGGATCTGGCCGACGGTACACTTGTCGCGGTTCTGGAGGAATATGAGAACCAGGCGACCGGCATCTACGCCGTCTATCCGCACAGAAAGCATCTGTCGGGCAAGGTGCGGGCCTTCGTCGATTTTCTCGTGCAGTGGTTCGACCGGGAACGCAAACGCGGCATGGAGTGCTGAAGCCCCGCGCCACGAACCATCCCTCGTGCGGCCTGCGTGCTCAGGCAGCGCGGGCTGCGGCGCTCAGGCGTTCTTCCGCCAACGTATCGGCCACCGCCTGCGTGGGCCGGTTCTCGGCATCCGCACGGCGGAAGATCTCCGTCAGCGTGTCGCCGATCGCCAGCACTGCCTTGCGCACGGCCGTATCGTCCTCGCCCGGTTTGCCGAGCGCGATGGAGATCACGCCGCCGGCGTTGATCGCATAGTCCGGCGCATAGAGAATATCGGCTTCGCGCAAGGCTGCCCCGTCGGCTTCCCCCGCCAACTGGTTGTTGGCCGCGCCCGCGACAATGCCGGCGCGCAGCTCGGGAATGGTGCGGGCGTTGAGGCCGGCGCCGAGCGCGCACGGGCAGAAGACATCGGCCGGGGCCTTGTGCGCATCGCGCGGATCGGTGACCGCCGCGTCGAGTTCCGCGACCGCGCGGGCAACCGCTGCGCCGTCGATGTCGGCGACGATCAGCCGTGCGCCGGCGGCGTGCAGCAGCCGGGCCACGCCGAAGCCGACGTTGCCAAGTCCCTGAACACAGACGGTAAGGCCGGTGAGATCGTCGCTGCCGCGCCGGTGTGCGACGGCGGCCTTCAACCCGGTGAAGACACCCAGCGCCGTGTAGGGCGAGGGATCGCCCAGGCCTGTCGCCGTGGTGCCGAGCGCGTGGGGAGTGACGGTGGAGACCACTTCCATGTCGGCGCTGTTGATGCCGACGTCCTCCGCGGTGATATATCGGCCGCCCAGGCTCTCGACCTGACGGCCGAACGCGCGCAGCAGCGCCGGCGTCTTGTCTTGCTTCGGATCGGCGATGATCACCGACTTGCCGCCGCCCAGATCAAGGCCCGCCAGCGCATTCTTGTAGGTCATGCCGCGCGACAGGCGCAACGCGTCCGTCAGCGCGTCATCGG
>JBFHII010000511.1:0-1993 GCA_041596535.1 Breoghania sp.
ATTCATTGAAGGGTTCTCCGGCCAGCGCGAACTCGGCCTGACGAGCTTCGGCATGGAATGCGCGCTCGCGAACGGCGGCTCCATCGACGTGCTCAGCCCCACCGGTTTCAAGGCGTTCTACGGCGACGCGTTTCCGCTGGACACGCTGGTGACGCCGCGCCTGGTGGCAGGGAAGGTGTTTGTCGACGACATCGCGAAGATCTCCCGTATCGTGGCTGAACGGGAGATTCCCGCGATCCACAAGAGCGGCATGGTCATCGTGCCGGCCTCGGCGAATTTCGGCTCGGCGCTGATCTTCCAGCAACCGGAGTGACCGGACCGGGCCGCGCCAACCCGCGGCGGCCCGCCCCAGGCGGCCGACATTGCATCGCCATTTCATTCAGCCTATGACATTCCCCGACCCGGCAGAACGCCGCCCCACTTGACAAAAAGTGCAGGAAATCCGTGCAAGTCATTATTCTCGCAGGTGGATTAGGGACACGGATCTCCGAGGAGAGTGAGGTCCGTCCGAAGCCGATGATCGAGATCGGCGGCAAGCCGATTCTCTGGCACATCATGAAGATCTATGCCGCGCACGGGATGAATGATTTCATCCTGTGCGGCGGCTACAAGAGCTACGTGATCAAGGAATATTTCCAGAACTATTTCCTGCACCAGTCCGACGTGACCTTCGACATCGGCAACAATCGCGTCGAGTATCACGGCAGCCGCGCGGAAAGCTGGCGGATCACCGTGCTGGACACCGGCGAGGACACGATGACCGGCGGCCGGCTGCTGCGCGCGCGGCGCTATCTTGACGGCGATGACGCCGTCTGCGTGACCTATGGCGACGGCGTGGCCGATATCGATCTCACCCGCGAGGTGGCGTTTCATCGCGCGCACGGACGCCTTGCGACACTGGCCGCGGTGGCGCCTCCGGGCCGCTTTGGCGCACTGGAGATCGAGGGTACGACGGTCAACCGCTTTCACGAGAAGCCGCGCGGCGACGAAACCCGCATCAACGGCGGCTTCTTCGTCGTCGAGCCGCAGGCCTTCGACCGGATCGAAGGCGACGCAACATCGTGGGAGCTGGAGCCGCTTGAATCGCTGGCGCGGGACAAGCAGCTCGGCGCCTACAAGCACGACGGGTTCTGGCAGCCGATGGACACCCTGCGCGACAAGCGCCAGCTCGAGGCGCTGTGGGCCGCCGGCGCGCCCTGGAAGATCTGGGAGTGATCCGTATGGATCGCGCGTTCTGGAGCGGCCGCCGGGTCCTGCTGACCGGCCATACCGGGTTCAAGGGATCCTGGGCGGCGCTCTGGCTGCACCACATGGGCGCCGAGGTGCATGGCCTGGCGCTGCCGCCCGAAGGTCCCGCCAATCTCCACGACCGGCTCGGAGACATTGTCGCCCGCCCGACGGCGTGGTGCGACCTGCGCGACAGGAGCGCGGTCCGGGCCGCGGTGGATGCGGCGAAGCCGCAGGTCGTGCTGCACATGGCGGCGCAGGCCTTCGTGCGGCGCAGCTACGCCGAACCGCAGAATACCTTCGAGACCAACGTGCAGGGCACGGTCAACCTGCTGGAGGCGCTGCGCGGGCAGGAGGCGCTGCGCGGCATCGTGGTCGTCACCTCGGACAAGGTCTACCGCAACGATGGGGGCGGGCGCGCCTTTCGGGAAACCGACCCGCTCGGCGGACATGATCCCTATTCTGCCTCCAAGGCGGCCTGCGAGCATGCGGTTGCCGCCTATGCGGCGAGCTACTTCGAAGCCGACGGCGTGCGGGTGGCCACCGTGCGCGGCGGCAACGTCATCGGCGGCGGCGACTTTTCCGAGGACCGCATCCTGCCCGACATCTGGCGGGCGATCGCGGCCGGACAGCCGCTTGTGATGCGCAATCCCGAAGCGACGCGGCCCTGGCAGCACGTGCTGGATTGCCTGTCGGGCTATTTCACCCTGACGGAGCATCTGCTCGGCGATGCGTCGACGCCACGCCAGATCAACATCGGCCCGGC
>JBFHII010000512.1:0-1988 GCA_041596535.1 Breoghania sp.
CGGGTCAAACGCCGGACGTCACGACCGCTGTTGCAGAACCCCGATCCCGAGGGCGTGATGCGCAGGCTGCTGGCCGAACGCGATCCGGTCTATGCGCAGGCGAATGTGATGGTGGTTTCGCGCGACGTGCCGCACGATGTGATCGTCGACGAGATCATCGACGGGCTGAATGACTATCTTGCGGTGCATCCGGTCTCTGATCCGGTGGCCGATCCGGCAGGCGACCCGGCAGCCTGACCGCGTCTTCACGCATTCTGATGGACAGACGGAATTTGATGATGGATCTGGCGACGGACACCGACGAACGCGAACGGGTGCGGGTTGAACTGGGCGATCGCGGATACGATATCCTGATCGGACCGGGGCTGATCGGCGAGGCCGGCGGGTTCCTGGCCGAAAAATTTCCCGGCGCGCGGCTGGCGATCATCACCGACACCAATGTGGCGCGACATCATCTCGAGCCGTTTGTCCGCGGGACGGACGCCGCGGGGCTGTCGTCCACGGTGATCACGGTCACGCCGGGCGAGGGGTCGAAGAGTTTCGCCACCTTCCAGGACGTCTGCGATCAGGTTCTGGCCGCCCGGCTCGAGCGCAACGACGTGATCGTGGCGCTTGGCGGCGGCGTCGTCGGCGATCTGGCGGGCTTCGTGGCCGGTGTCGTGCGCCGCGGGATGAGCTTCGTGCAGGTCCCCACAACGCTGCTGGCCCAGGTGGACAGCTCGGTGGGCGGCAAGACGGGCATCAACTCGCGGTTCGGCAAGAATCTCATCGGCGTCTTCAACCAGCCGTCGCTGGTGCTGGCGGACACCGACACGCTCGATACACTGAATGAACGCGATTTCCGGGCAGGCTACGCGGAGGTCGCAAAATACGGGTTGATCGATGATCCGGACTTCTTCGCGTGGCTTGAGGACAACTGGCGTGGAATTTTCGACGGCGGTCCTGCGCGCATCGAGGCGATCGCGCGCTCCTGCCGCGCCAAGGCGGATGTCGTCGCGGCCGACGAACGCGAGGCGGGACGCCGCGCGCTGCTCAACCTCGGCCACACCTTCGGCCATGCGCTGGAAGCGGCGGTCGGCTACGACGGCGCCTTGCTGGTGCACGGCGAGGGGGTTGCGATCGGCATGAGCCTGGCGCACCGGTTTTCCGCCGAACTGGGCCTGTGCCCGGAAGACGATGTGGAGCGGGTCGAACGGCATCTCAGCGCGATCGGCCTGCCGATTCGCATGGGGCAGATTCCGGGCCAGCTGCCGCCGGTGGCGACGCTGATGGACAGCATCGCCCAGGACAAGAAGGTGTCGCGCGGGGCGATGACCTTCATTCTGACGCGCGGCATCGGACAATCTTTCGTAGAGACGGGCGTCGATCCGGCGCGTGTCACGGCGTTTCTTGAGGAGATGCATCCATCATGACGGATCCCGGAGTTTGGCTGACCATCGCCGGCATTCTCGTACTGCTGTTCATGTCGGGCTTCTTTTCCGGTTCCGAGACGGCGCTGACCGCGGCGTCACGGGCCCGCATCCACCAGCTCGAGAAGAACGGCGATCACCGCGCCAAGCTGGTCTCCAAACTGATCCTGTCGCGCGAGCGGCTGATCGGCGCGCTGCTGCTGGGCAACAACCTGGTCAACATCCTCGCCTCGGCGCTGGCCACGAGCGTGCTGCTGACGCTGTTCGGTGACACCGGCGTCGTCTATGCCACGCTGATCATGACGCTGCTGGTGCTGGTGTTTTCCGAGGTGTTGCCGAAGACCTGGGCGATCGGCGATCCGGAGCGCTTCGCCCTGTCCGTGGCGCCGATCGTGCGGATCATGGTGGCGGTCTTCGGCCCGATCATCGCGGCGATCGAGGTGTTCGTGCGCCGCCTGCTGCGGGTGTTCGGCGTCGACGTCGATGCCAACACGGCCGTGCTCTCGGCGCACGAGGAGTTGCGCGGCGCGGTGGACCTGCAGCATCTGACCGGCGGGCTGGTGAAGGCGGAGCGCGACC
>JBFHII010000513.1:0-1986 GCA_041596535.1 Breoghania sp.
CGACGACGTTTTTCTAGGTCGGTTACGCCGTTTGCGCGGCCTTCCGGGATCTGCCCGTGAACCGATCATGCGCAAGAATTGAGCGACACGCTCTGCCGCATTGCATAAATGCAATGCATCGCCGCGGGATGCCGGCACGACGTCCACCACAGAGAAATTTTCACAAAGCACTGAATTATAATAGATTTTTCAGATTTCGAATGTGTTGGCACGCTTTCTGAAAGGAAGGGGCGGAAGGCCAACGCCGGTCTTCACGACATTCGACCCCTCGATGGGTCCTCAGCAACGCCGCTGACCAGAGCACTCCTCCTCCCATGGGGTGACTCCGGTCGCGGCTTTTTTCGTTTGTGCCCCCTGCACTGTCAGGACGGCCCGGATACCAGGAGACGGCTTGATGACTTCCGGATGCTTTGCCTCCCCAGTTTCACCCCTCTTTTCAAGGCGTTCGACCATGCGCCTGGCGGCTGGCGCCCTGGCGCTGGGCCTCGCCTCGGGCCTCGCCGCGCCCGGCGCCCGCGCGGATATGCTCGATGTTGAAAAGGACGAGCTGAAGTTCGGCTTCATCAAGCTCACCGACATGGCCCCCCTCGCGATCGCCTACGAGAAGGGCTACTTCGAGGACGAAGGTCTCTATGTGACCATCGAGGCGCAGGCCAACTGGAAGGTGCTGCTCGACCGGGTTATCACCGGCGAACTCGACGGCGCCCACATGCTGGCCGGCCAGCCGCTCGCCGCGACCATCGGCTTCGGCACCAAGGCCCACATCATCACCCCCTTCTCCATGGATCTCAACGGCAACGGCATCACCGTGTCCAACGAGATCTGGGAGATGATGAAGCCGAATATCCCCGTGGGCGACGACGGCAAGCTGGTGCACCCGATCAAGGCCGATGCGCTCAAGCCGGTGATCGACAAGTTCAAATCCGAAGGCAAGTCCTTCAACATGGGCATGGTCTTCCCGGTCTCCACCCACAATTATGAACTGCGCTACTGGCTCGCCTCCGGCGGCATCAATCCCGGCTACTACTCCACAACCGACATCTCCGGCCAGATCCAGGCGGACGCACTGCTGTCCGTGACGCCGCCGCCGCAGATGCCGGCGACGCTGGAAGCCGGCACCATCCATGGCTACTGCGTCGGCGAACCGTGGAACCAGCAGGCCGTGTTCAAGGGCATCGGCGTGCCGGTTATCACCGACTACGAGATCTGGAAGAACAACCCGGAGAAGGTCTTCGGCATCACCGCCGAGTTCGCGGAAAAATATCCCAACACCACGCTGGCGCTGACCAAGGCGCTGATCCGCGCCGCCAAATGGCTCGACGAGAACGACAACGCCAACCGCGAGGAGGCGGTGGAGATCCTGTCGCGCTCCGAGTATGTCGGCGCGGACGCGGAGGTGATCGCCAACTCGATGACCGGCACGTTCGAGTACGAAAAGGGCGACAAGCGCGATGTCCCTGATTTCAATGTCTTTTACCGCTACTACGCGACCTATCCCTATTACTCCGACGCGGTGTGGTACCTGAGCCAGATGCGCCGCTGGGGCCAGATCGCGGAGCCCCGGGACGACGCCTGGTTCCAGGACGTCGCCGCCAGCGTCTACCGCCCGGACATCTACCTCAAGGCCGCGCGGATGCTGGTCGAAGAGGGCCAGGCGGCGGAAGGCGACTTCCCCTGGGACACCGACGGCTACCGGGAACCGACGTCCGATTTCATCGACGGGATCACCTACGACGGCCGCAAGCCCAACGAATACCTCACGAAATTGCCGATCGGGCTGAAGGGCCAGCAGACGATCGACGGCACCGCGGTGGTCGGCGGCTGATTTCTCCCGCGCTACGAAATCGGGGGCGTGGCAGAACCCGCGCCCCTCGTGACGCCCGCCTGCCGCGGCGACCAACCGCGCCGGAAAGACATGAAACGGGATCAATTCGATGACAGCAGCGACGGACTTCGACGGCGATCTGGCCACGCAGCATGCGCGGC
>JBFHII010000514.1:0-1976 GCA_041596535.1 Breoghania sp.
AGCGCGACGCATTCGTCGACCTTGTGCATGGTCTTGCCGACGAGGCCGAATTCCACCACCGGGCAATAGTTCTTGATGAACCGCGCGTCCGATGTGCCGCCCCCGGTGGACAGCTCCGGCCGGCGTCCGGTTTCCGCCTCCACCGCGTCGCTCAACGCCGAGATAAGCGCCTGGTCGCTGGTCAGGAAACTGTCGCTTCCGTCGGCCCTGAACGCCAGCGCGACCTCGAGATCAGCGAGGCTCGCGGCGGCGGCATCCACAGTTTCACGCAGCCGCGTCATCAGTGTCTCCCGCGTCCAGGTGTCGTTGAAGCGGATGTTGAAGCGCGCCTCGATTCGCTCCGGCGTCACGTTGAAGGCCGGGTTGCCGACATCGACGCTGACGATTTCCAGGTTCGAGGGCTGGAAGCGGTCGTTGCCGTCGTCCAGGTGCAGCGCCTCGAGCGCGCCCAGCAGGGTCAGCATGCCGGGAACCGGATTTTTCGCCAGATGCGGATAGGCCACGTGGCCCTGCACGCCGGTGACCGTGACAATGCCCGACAGCGATCCGCGCCGGCCCACCTTGATGGCGTCGCCCAGGCGTTCGGGATTGGTCGGCTCGCCGACAATGCAGGCGTCGAAGGTCTCGCCGCGTTCGGCGCACCATTGCATCAGCTTGACGGTGCCGTTGACCGCCGGGCCTTCCTCGTCGCCGGTGATCAGGAAGGAGATGGCGCCGGAGAAATCCGCGCCCGCGGATCGTGCGAACGCGATGGCCGCGGCGGCAAAGGCGGCCACCCCGCCCTTCATGTCGACGGTACCGCGTCCGTGCAGCACGCCGTCGACGATCTCGCCGTCGAACGGGCCGTGGCTCCAGCTCGCCGGATCGCCCGCGGGCACCACGTCGGTGTGGCCGGCAAACGCCACGTGCGGATGGCCGGAGCCGAACTTGGCGAACAGGTTGTCGACGTCCGGCGTGCCGGGTTCGGAGAACACCACCCGGTGCACCTCGAAACCCGCCTGCGCGAGAAGAGCCTCCAGATACGCCAGGGCGCCGCCCTCTTCCGGTGTCACGCTGGGACAGCGGACCAGGTCGCGGGCGATGCGCACGGGGAGGCTGAGATCGGCGGGGTCAGATGTCATGCTGGGCCATGTGTGTTGCGGCGGCACCGCCCGGCGCGGGCCTTGAGCCTGGTCGGGGCGCTTAGTCGGGCCGGTTGGACGCTCCGCGTTGCGGGCGGATGTTGGGAGCCGGTCCGTAGCGGTTGGGGCCGGGCTGGCCCGCGCCGATGCCCATGAAGATCACGAAGGGAATGGAGATCAGCGGCACCAGCGTCAGCAGGCTCAGGAAACCCGACAGGCCGCGGTCGTGGCAGCGCTTGGCGACCAGCGCGATCATCACCCATTGCAGCACGAAGGCGAGGATTTCCAGCACCCCGCTCTGTTCGTCCATGCGCAGGAAGACCTCGCCGTCCGGGCCCGTCTCCATCACCGCCGAGCGCACCATGATGCCGGCGATGATCGCCAGCAGGAAAAACACCACGCCCAGGCCGAGCCAGTACGGCTCGCGCGAAATGCGGCCGCGCGGGCTGAAGAACACCCAGAGAAGGTCGCCGATGCTGGCGTCGGACGAGGAAGAGCGCGGGGGCATGTGCGGTTTGGCCTTGCTGGAAACACAATGTTTTCGGGGTTACGCCGCGGCGCGGTCCGGACAACCGGCACGCGTCGCGAAACAAGCACGTGTGATACCTATTGCCCGTCCGGCCCGGACTCAAGGGCGTTTTCTGCCGCAGGCACGGGCCGGGCCGCCGGCGCGGCCGGCGGCGGTGCCGGTTTGGCGCGTACGGCGGACGCGTTTTCATCTCCCGCCGCCTGCGGATCCGGGCCGTAGCGGTTGGGTCCGCGCACCCCGCGCTGCACCCCCAGGTAGAGCTGCAGAACGGCGGCCAGGAGCGCCAGCCCGCCCAGCGCCAGAAGGGGCGTCAGCGCCGCCAGCTG
>JBFHII010000515.1:0-1938 GCA_041596535.1 Breoghania sp.
CAACGAACGCAACTATCCCAATCTCGTTGCCCTGTTCGAGCATCTCGGCGTCGGCAGCGGCGAAACGGAAATGAGCTTCGCCCTGTCGCTCGACGACGGTGCATATGAATACGCCGGCGCCGGACTCGGCGGGTTCTTCGGCCAACGCCGCAATCTCGCGCGCAAGAGCCACTGGCGCCTGTTGCGCGATATTTCCCGCTTCTTTGAGACCGCGCAGCAGGCAGTATCGGCGTGTGCCTCCGACACCACCCTTGGCGCGTTCCTGTCGTCCGAAGGCTACTCGGAAAGCTTTGTCGACGACCACATCGTTCCGATGGGGGCAGCCATCTGGTCGACTTCGATGACGGAGATGCTGGCCTTTCCCGCGCGCAGCTTTGTCGATTTCTACGCCAATCACGGCATGCTGCAGTTCAAGGATCGCCCCAACTGGCGCACGGTCTCCGGCGGCAGCAGACACTATGTGCAGCGCCTCGTGGATGACGGCACTTTCGAAATCCAGCGCGGCAACCCCGCCACGCGGGTCGTCCGGCATCCGGGCTATGTGCATGTGGTGGACGGGCACGGGGCCATCCGGCCCTTCGATCAGGTGGTGATGGCGACGCACGCCGACCAGGCGCTGGCGCTGCTTGAGGCTCCGGACTCGCTCGAGGAAAAGCTTCTCGGAGCCTTCTCCTATCAGGTCAATCGCACGGTCCTGCACCGTGATCCCCGCTGGATGCCGCGGCGCAAACGCCTGTGGTCGAGCTGGAACTATCTCAAACGGGACAGCGGCGCGGAAAGCGACCTCTGCGTGACATACTGGATGAACCGGCTGCAAGGCCTGCCCACCCACACCAATCTGTTCGTGACGCTCAATCCGTTTGACGAGATCCACCCCAAGGCCGTGGAGCGCGAATTTCTCTACGAGCATCCGGTGTTCGACAAAACTGCCATGGCGGCGCAAAAGGACCTCTGGGCCCTGCAAGGCGCGCGGCGAACCTGGTTCTGCGGCAGCTACTTCGGTTTCGGCTTTCATGAGGACGGCATTCAGAGCGGCCTGGCGGTGGCCGAGGAACTGGGCGGCTGTCAACGGCCCTGGCAGGTTGCGAATGCGTCCGGACGCATCGCCGCCCGGCGCCCCGTCACCATCGAAGCGGCGGAATGAGCATGACCGAAGGTCTCTACAGCGGAACGGTGGTGCACACGCGGCTGCGGCCCCGCGCGCACAGGCTCCGCTACAGCGTTTTCGCCCTGCTGTTCGACTGCGACCGGATTGCCGCGCTTGACCGGCAGCTGCGCCTGTTCTCCTACAACCGGTTCAACCTGTTCAGCCTGCACGATCGCGACCACGGCGATGGAACGCCGCTCCCCGACTACCTGCGCGGCCTGGCCGCGCGATCCGGCCGTGGCGGCGATGTCCGCCGCTTCCTGATGCTCTGCTACCCCCGTATCCTCGGCTACGCCTTCAATCCGCTGACGGTCTATTTCGGCCTCGACGCCGAGGACCGCACGCGGCTGATCGTCTACGAGGTCAACAACACCTTCGGCGAGCGCAAGACCTATGTGATCCCGGTCGCCGACGGCGAGCAGAACCCGATCTTTCAGAGCTGCCGCAAGGAGCTCTACGTTTCCCCCTTCAACCCGCCGGTGGGCACCTACAGCTTCCGCGTCACCCCGCCCGCCGAGACCGTCACCGTCGGCGTCGCGCTGCGGGACGCGTCAGGTCCGGTGCTCAAGACCCACTTCCACGCGCAGAGAGACACCCTGTGCGACCGCACCCTGCTGCGCGCCCTCGGTCGGACCGGCTGGATGACCGCCAAGGTAATGATCGGAATCCATTACGAGGCCGCGCGGCTGTGGTTCAAGGGACTTCGGATAGTGCCCCGACCGCCGGCGCCCGAGACACCCGTAACCTTCGCCAGGACTCCAAGAGAAGGCTCCTGAACCATGCTTGAAGAC
>JBFHII010000516.1:0-1921 GCA_041596535.1 Breoghania sp.
CATTTCCCGGGTGATGGCCATCGCCCGCCAGACCGTATCGACGTCCGACAGCCTGGAGGATTTCTCCACGTCGTTTGCCGCGCGCCTGAACGCCATGGCCAATGCCCAGGATATGTTGACGCGATCGCACTGGCAGCGCGCGGACCTGCACGAACTTCTGAGCCGCGAACTCGAGCAGGTGTTCGGACGTCTGATCGGTCAGGACAAGGCCTCTGGGCCGGATATCTCACTCGACGAGCGCACGACGCAGGCTCTCGGCCTGACTTTCCACGAACTGGCCACCAACGCCCTCAAATATGGCGGGATTACCGAGGAAAACGCCGACCTGACCATTCGTTGGGTGGTCGAACCCGCCGGCGATTCCGAGAAACTGGTGCTCGACTGGGAGGAAACCTCCGCCACGCCGATCGACGATTCCGGCAAGCGCAGCTTCGGGTCGCGGCTGATCGACGCCAATATCCGTGGTGAACTGGGAGGCGTCATCGAGCGCGACTTCCGTAAATCCGGTCTCGCGGTGCGGATGATCATCCCGATCCGCAGCGGCGCGATCTCGACGGGCAGGGGCGGCAAGGGCAAACGCAAGCCGCGGAAGCCCAAGACGGCGCGCGCCAGGACCCGTGCGGGTCAAAGCGTCGGCTCCTAGCCATCGCGGGCGCACTCCGCGGGCTTGTTCAGCGCCAACATTCACGGCCGCCCCGCGCTGTCCCGACGGAACGAAATGCGCCTCTTGCGCGTTGACCGTAGGACAAGAGGTGCGGAATGAAGAAAATTGACATGCGTCCCGCCACGGGCTGGGTGGGGACTGCGCCGGATCTGGGCAACATCATCACGTTGGCGTCGCGGCTGGCGATGGTGCCTGTTGGCGTGGTGGCGCTTGTCGTCTCCCTGGAATACGCACAGATGGTTCTTGCGCCGCTGTTCCTCTCCGTCGTCATCGGCCTGATGTTCGGGCCTCTTGCGGATCGCATCGAGCGTTTCGGAATTCCGCCCTGGATTTCCGGCATCGCGGTCGTGCTGATGTTCGTGGGGTTGATCGGCATTGCCATCACCGGCTTTGCCGTCCCCCTGTCCGACTGGCTCGACAAGTTGCCCGTGATCTGGGCAAGGCTGCAGTCCGAACTTACCAGCTGGCGCGGCGTATTCGCCTCGGTGGCCGGCCTGCAGGAACAATTGCGCGAGGTCATGGGCCAGTCGGGCGGCATGCGGGTCAACGTCGAGGACACCTCGGCGGTCGAAAGCGTGGTGTTCTTCGCACCGGCCCTGATGGCGCAGATCGTGCTGTTTCTTGCAAGCCTCTACTTCTTCATCGCCACCCGGGTGCGCATCCGTGCCGCCGTGCTTGGATGGTGTTTCGGCCGTCACCTGCGCTGGCGGGTTGCCCGGATCTTCCGTGATGTCGAATCCATGGTCTCCGGATACCTGCTGTCGATCACCGGCGTGAACATCCTGCTGGGCGTCGCGGTCTCCGGTGTTTTCTATCTGGTGGGCGTGCCGTCGCCGCTGCTGTGGGGCATGATGGCGGGCGTGCTCAACTATGTGATCTACATTGGTCCGGCCGTGATGCTGCTGATCCTCACCGGTGTCGGACTGGCGACAGCCGATACGGCGGTGGACATCGTGACCCCGCCGCTTGCCTATATGGCGCTCAACCTGATGGAAGCCCAGTTCGTCACGCCGCACGTGATCGGACGCACCGTGGCGCTCAACCCCTTTGTCGTGTTCCTGTCACTCGCCTTCTGGATCTGGCTGTGGGGCCCGGTCGGCGGGTTCATCGCCGTGCCGTCACTGCTGGTGATCAGCGCCATTCTCACCAACACCCTGCCGCCCGCCGGATCACGGGGGCGAGCGGCGCACGTGCAGCCGGCGGCGGCCCCCGTTTTCTAGGATCGCCGCGCCGTGCCGGGCCATGATCCGGTTTGAA
>JBFHII010000517.1:0-1916 GCA_041596535.1 Breoghania sp.
AGGGGCGGCCTTCGTGCCGTTTCCGGCATGGGCTTTAACGCCACAGCAGTCTTTACATGGGATTTTAGACGAAGGCGCGCGGCGGCGTTTACGCCTCGCTAACCCCGATTCAGCTGTTTTTCCTTTGAAAACCGGCATCGGGGGCAAAAGCCGCCGGATTTGCCGGCCGATTGGTCCGCTCTGGCCGGATGTTTGCGCTGAAGGACGTGTGAGTACGGCCCGTGTGCCGAAGGGAGACTGTGAGATGTTACGGCCTGTCGTGCAACGATTCCGCGAGGCGACCCGGGCGTTCGGCGCCTCCACAAGCGGATCGATCGTTCTGATCTGGGCGCTGGCCATGATCGTGGTCATCGGTGCGGCCGGTGGCGCCGTCGACTATGCGCGCGCCGTCAACGCCCGTGGCGTGATCGCCAACGAACTCGATGCGGCGGCCCTGGCAGGCGCGCGTTATCTTTCGTCGGCCAACGACGTCGCGAAGGCCAAGACGCTGATCAAGGAGACCTTCGCCCAAACGGCCGCGGTCAAGCTCGCCGGTATCGCGGAGGTGGCCGAGGTCGAGACGGAAATCGACAACACCAACGGCGTGATCACCGTCACCGCCAGCGCGAGCATCAACACGGCGTTCATTCAGCTGCTGGGCATTGACACCATTCCGGTCGCCTCGAGCAACGAAGTAACCTTCGGCAGCAAATACGTTGAAGTGGCCCTGGTGGTCGATGTCACGGGTTCGATGAAAAGCGACATGGATACCCTGCGCACCGCTGCGCAGTCGGTCGTCGATGAGCTGATCCCGGACGGGACATCGGAAAGCGAAAGCAAGATCCGCATTTCGCTGGTGCCCTACAGCGTGGGCGTCAATCTCGGCGACTACGCGGACACGGTGACCGATGGCGCCGCGGAGGACGATTGCGTGACCGAGCGTTCGGGCGACGAGAAGTACACCGACGCGACCTACAACTACGATGGCAACGACTCCGGTTTCTTCGGAGGCGGCTCGGACGATTGCCCCTCGAAGCCGGAAATGGAACCGCTGACGTCCTCGCGCAGCACGCTGACAACGGCCATCAACAAGCTGACAAGCGGCGGCTATACCGCCGGCCAGACAGGCGTTGCCTGGGGCTGGTATTCGCTGTCGCCGAACTGGTCCAACCTGTGGCCGTCCGCCAGTACACCGGGCGACTATGACGACGACGATGTCGAAAAATACCTGATCTTCATGACCGACGGCGATTTCAACCGCTACTACGATTATGGCCCGCCGGTCTGTGACAAAAAATGGAACGGGAAGTACGAGAACGATTACTACAAGGGGAAATGCGTCGACGAGGACGGCAATTCCTACAAGAATCAGAAGAACTATACCGAGGAATGGACCGAGGAAGGCGAAAGCGAGTATGCGACCAACGAGTCCTCGACGCGGGCCAAGGAACTCTGCACCCAGGCCAAAAAGACAGGGATCACGCTGTACTCGGTCTACTTCGGAACCAAGAATACGTCCGCCGGCGCCCAGGTGATGCAGGCCTGCGCCACCGATGTCTCGACGACCTATTATTTCGCGTCGGACGCGACCAATCTGATCTCGGCGTTCCAGGCGATCTCGTCAAAGATCAAGGGCATCTATCTCTCGAAATGATGCTCCCGTGAATCCATGCCGGCGTCACGATCGGCGGGATGCGAAGAGGGCGCGGCCACATGGCCGCGCCCATATCATTTTCAGTCCGGTTTCGCCGCGGATGCCCTGATGGCAGGGCGACCAGGCCGTCAGGCGGTCTGGCGGTTCTGCCGGTTGTCGATCAGGTCGCCGACCACGCCGGGATCTGCCAGCGTCGAGGTGTCCCCGAGATTGTCGAAACTGTCCTCGGCGATCTTGCGCAGGATGCGGCGCATGATCTTGCCCGAGCGGGTCTTCGGCAGGC
>JBFHII010000518.1:0-1901 GCA_041596535.1 Breoghania sp.
CAGACCAGGTCCGCGCGCTGTTTGAGCGCGTCCAGCCCCTTGATTTCCCTGAGTGTTCCGCTTTCCGTGGCATAGAGCGCCAGCAGCGCGTGCCAGGCCTTGGGCGTCCGACGGCGGGCGCCGACGAAGCGGCCCATGGCCAGGTCGATACTGATGGTCATCAGGTCGATGCCATAGGTGCGCTCGATGATCTCGACGGAATGCTGCCCCGGGGTGCGCGCCGCGCATTCGATGATATAGGGCTGGCCGTCACGAATGTGCGCCTCGGCGTGGAACAGGGTGTTCTGCACGCCAAGCGCCGTCACGCATCGCGCCGCGATGTCATTGAGCGCCTCGGTCTCCGCGTCACTGACGCGGGCGGGAATGTAGTGGCCGATGACGAGAAAAGTCTCGTTGGTGATCTTCTCGCAAAAGTTCAGCACCTCGATGCGCCCGTCCTGCACATAGCCCTCGATCGTCAGTTCGCGCCCGCCGATGAACTCCTCGATGATGACCGTCTGCGCGAGATCGAAGGCGACCTGCAGCCCGCGCCGGTTCTCCACGATCGTGTACCAGGCCCGTTCCAGTTCCTCGCGGCTGCGCACGCGGAAGACGTTGAAGCTCGAGGCGTAGTCGACCATCTTGACCATGCAGTCACGGCCGAACGCCTCCCAGGTGGCGAGCGCCTCCGGCAGGCTTTCGGCCAACCGGTAGCGCGCGGTGGGAACGCCGCGCTCGATCAGCCGGCGTTTCATGGCGGACTTGTCGCGCTGGCAGTCCGCGTCCTCGGGCATTGCATAGTTGAAGCCGAGCGCGCGGCCGAGTTTTGCCGTTTCCGGAACCGTGAATTCATCCCCGGCGACCAGGCCCGCGATCCGCTGGCGGTAGGGCGCCAGCAGCCGCACGAGCGTGTCGGGATCGGGCGAGTGGTAGGGGAGGAAGACGTCGACCCAGGTCTCGTCATAGTCGGGGAACCGCTGCTTGTAGATCGTTTCCTCGGCGCGGTAGAGGTCTGGATCGGCGCTCATGACGAGGGTCTTGAAGCCCATCGCACGCGCGCACTGCAGGTAGCGGAAATGCGAGGCGCCGGGATCCAGAATGACAATGAAGCTGTCGTGCCGTGCTTCCGTGTCGGCTGCGGTCATGACGTCTGGTCTCCCTGAATGTGGCGCGCCCGGGATTTGCGCGCCGGGTTGTCGGGTGCCGGGGTGTTGCGGGATTGCGGAGCGCGGACCTGGGCGCGCATCTTCTGGCTGAGGAAATACAGCTCCATCGCGTCCGTGAGGGCGAAGGCCTGCATGGAGACCACGTCATCCGGGAAGCCTTCGGGGAAGTGGAAGGTGGCGGTGCGCTCGATGGTCTCGCCGGGCGCGAGCGTCGCCTCGCCGATGTTGCCTTCGGCCGTGATGCCGAGTTGCTTCCAGGCGTTGAACTGCAGGCAGTAGCCGATGCCCAGCGGTTCCGGGCTGCCGTTGGCGATGGTGAAGGATTGCTGTTGGCTTGGCGCGGGCAGTCGCGCGACGGTGTCAAGCGTGATGCTGGCGGTGGCCTGGGCCGGAACGTCGGCGATGATGCCGCACTGGTTGCAGACCCGGAGCCTGCGCGGCGGGAAATTCAGGCAGGTGTCCTCGTAGCGCCAGCAGGTGGTGTGCTCGCCGCAATGCGGGCAGGTGCCGTCGTGCGGTGGGCCTGCGCGGGCAATGTGCGGATAGGCGTGGGCGTACCGCTGGCTGATCCAGACACGGTCGTGTTCCAGTTGCGTGAGCATGGCGCGCAGCGCGGCGCGGCGCAGGCTCTTGAAGTCGGCGGTCACCAGGGCATCGATGTTGCGCACCATCGCTTGGCCCATCGCCATTTCGACCGGACGTGGAAAACTGCCGGCTGCGCGCAGGAACGCCAGGACGCTCTCCTTCGCACGCTTC
>JBFHII010000519.1:0-1851 GCA_041596535.1 Breoghania sp.
GGGACGGTTCCGGGCTGTCACTGCATCGGGTGGATGCTGCAGAGTCCGACTGGTACCGGGGGTTGTTTCGACGCATCGGCGCGGACTGGCTGTGGTCCGAACGCCTTGCGATGAGCGAGGCGGACCTGAAGTCCATTCTGGCCGATCCGGCGGTCGAGATCTACTCGCTGATCCGCCGGGGGCGCGAAGCCGGAATGGTGGAGCTGGATTTTCGCGATGGCGAGAATGTTGAGCTGAGCTATTTCGGCCTGTTGCCCGAGGCGATCGGATCGGGCGCGGGACGCTGGATGATGGAACAGGCGCTCGATGAGGTCTGGGCGCGCCCGCAAACGCGCCGGTTCTGGGTGCATACCTGCACGCTCGATGCGCCGGCCGCGCTGGGGTTCTATCAGGCCTGCGGTTTCACCCCGTACAAGCGGGCGATCGAGGTGTCGGATGATCCGCGGCTCGGCGGTTTGCTGCCGCGGGACGCGGCGCCACAGGTTCCGTTGCTCTGACACTTGATGCGGCGGGCGGCGTGCAGACGCGCGCTCGGCGCGTGTTCATGACTGGACGGCCTGCGACCGGTCGGGCCGTGAAAGGTCGGCCTGCATCGGGCGCCCCTCGGACTGGCCGGGAAGATCAGACGGAGATGTCGAGGGACGAGGAAAGCTCATCGAGCTGCTTTTCGCGCTCGTCGGCCTTGGCGTTCAGCTCGGCCTGGAACCGTTCGGTGACGCGCTGGAACGTCAGCTCGACCGCGCCGGCGGCCGCATTGCTGCTCACCGTGAAGACGCTTGTCAGGTTCGCCTGGTTCGCCAGATACCGTTCTTTCGCCGCCTGGCGCTTTTCACGCCATTGCGCGTTGTTCTCGACGAAAGAGAATTTCTTGCTGGCGTTGATGCCTGCCACGTTCCGGCTCCTGATGGGGCGCATGGCCGTCCGCTTGCCTGCGGACCGCTTCGAGGGCGAGTGTCCATCGTCACCGCAAATCATTAAGTGACTGTTAATAGCTGACGCAGCGCCCCAACCGCGTGTCAGCGCGGGAGCATTGGCTGGTCATCCATGGCTTCACCGCCGCGCCCGGCGCTGGCCTCAAACGCTCTTGTCGAGGGATCCGTACAGCGCGTCGAGTTTCTTGGTGCGTTCGTCAGCCTTTGCCGTCAGTTCCTCCTGGAAGCGCGCACTCACCAGCTGCATGGTCAGGCGCACCTGGCCGGCAGCCTTCACGTTGCCGACGTTGTAGATGTTGGTCGCAACGTACTGGGCATTGTAGAAGCGCTCGTTCGATTTCTGCCGGCGCGCTTTCCATGCGGCGTTGTTGTCGTTGATGTTGAATTTGCGGTAGCGCGTTGTGGCATACCGTTTTGTATAGCCGGAAACACTGGCCACGATTGCTCCTCCACGACCCGTCGTGCCGGCGTCGCTGGCGCGGCGCAAGTGAGCGGTGTCGAAACGTGACGAATAAAGTTTTCAGCAGACGGCGCAATGCACCCAAACAGTGCACACCTAACGTACAGGATCGCCGCGATCTTCTAATATTTCGTAAATACTCGCCCCGCTGAGGCGCAAATCGGGCACTATTCAGCTGCCCCCGCTACGCTCGGGAAAGGCCGCTGCGATCGCCTCGCGGTTTGCCTTCAGAACGCCGGCCTCCGTGATCAAGCCGCTCACCAGCCGCGCGGGCGTCACGTCGAAGGCATGATTGGCCACTGGTGACCCGTCGGCGACGATGGTGACCGTCTCGATGCGGCCGTCTGAGGTTAGCCCGGTCATGCGCGACACCTCGGCGCCGGAACGTTCCTCGATGGGAATCTCTCGAATGCCGTCGCTGACCGCGAAATCGATGGTGGGCGAGGGCAGGGCGACATA
>JBFHII010000520.1:0-1764 GCA_041596535.1 Breoghania sp.
GGCCGGTTTGCGCCACGGCCGACGCGGCGCGTGCAACCGGCCGCCGCGGGCGGGCCGGAATGGCGTTGTATGCGCTGTTTGGCAGCATGATCGCACCCCTGTCGTATCGTCGCTGTATATTAGAATATATTAATATACCAATAGGCATTCGTCGCGGTGATTGCCAGTGCAAAAATCATAGTGCCCGAAATCGGCGCCGCCTTGATCTGGCTCAGGGTTCCGGCCGGCATGCCAGCGGTGCATGCCATCAGCCGCCGGGGCGATCAAGCTCGAGGGAGAATTCCGCGCCGCCGAGACCATGCACCGTATCGTGGGCGCGCAGGATCACCCGGGTCACGCCCTCGGGCACCGAGACACCGGTGAGGCTGCGGGTGAACGGCTGCTCGTTGTCATGCGGATGAAGCAGTTTCCGTGAGCCGAGCACCGCCCCGTCCGGTGACAGCACGTCCCAGCGGTCGGCATAGTGATCCCATCCCGCATCGGCATGGCGCACGGTGACCGAAAAGTCCCAGCGCCCGTCGGCGCCCTGCCGCGCGGTGGCGCCGACCACATCGGCCTCGCCGGCGAAACTTGTCCCCGCACCAACAATCCACGCTACAATGGCCGCCGATATCGCCGCGCTGCATTTGTTCATCGTCGCCGTCCTCCCGATCAGATTGGTTCGCCAGTCTGCTCGCCGCTTGCGAACAGGCTCCATGTATGCGGTAAACAACACACTTCGAGTCACGATCCCACGAGGCGCATTCCATGGCTACCGGTTCCAAGAAAGTCATCTACGCGGCCCTCGTGGGCAACGCGTTGATCTCCGTCACCAAGTTCGCCGCCGCACTGTACACGGGCTCCTCGGCGATGATGTCGGAAGGCATTCACTCGCTGGTGGACACCGGCAACCAGGGACTGCTGCTCTACGGCATGAAGCGCGCGAAGAGGCCCGCCGATGCGCGCCACCCGTTCGGCTACGGCGTCGAGCTGTACTTCTGGGCCTTCGTGGTGGCGATCCTGATCTTCGCCGTCGGCGCCGGCGTCTCCATGTACGAAGGCATCCAGAAGGTGCTGCACCCGCATCCGGTGACCAATCCGATGGTCAACTACATCGTGCTGGCGCTGGCGATGGTGTTCGAATCGGTGGCCTTGTACGTGGCGGTGAAGGAGTTCACCGCGGTCAAGGGCAAGAACGGCTACCTCCAGGCGGTGATGCAGTCCAAGGATCCGACCCTGTTCACGGTGCTGTTCGAAGATTCCGCCGCCATGCTCGGGCTGATCGCGGCCTTCATCGGGCTGGTCGCAGCGCAGGTTCTCGGCCTGCCGTGGCTGGACGGCGCGGCCTCGATCGTCATCGGCATCATCCTCGGCGGCACGGCGGTCTTCCTCGCCTATGAAACCAAGGGACTGCTGCTGGGCGAATCCGCTTCGCCGGAACTGGTGGCCGACATTCGCGCGCTGGTCGCCGAGACGCCGAATGTCGACGCGCTGAACGAGCTGCGCACCATGCACATGGGCCCCGAGGACGTGCTGCTCGCCGTCTCCCTGGATTTCAGGAACGACATCATGGTCGGCGAAGTCGAGGACGCGATCTACAAGCTCGAACAGACCATCAAGGCGCGGTTTCCAATGGTCCGGCGGCTGTTCATCGAGGTGCAGAACCGCAAGCACCACGACGAAATGGTGCTCCAGGCGGCCGAGACGGAGAAAGACGCACACTGAGTGCTGTTCAGCCCGGTCACCGCGACATCTGAATATCGCCGGAGGCCATCCCGGTCGAAC
>JBFHII010000521.1:0-1742 GCA_041596535.1 Breoghania sp.
CCGGTCAAGACCGAAATCACGCCCGAAGTGGTGCGTTGGCTCAACCGGATCATTCCGGTCGCCTCCGGCTGAGCCCTACAGATCCTCGGGCTCGAATTTCAGCGCCGTGCCGTTCATGCAGTAGCGCAGGCCCGTGGGCCTGGGGCCGTCGGGGAAGACGTGGCCGAGGTGGGCGTCGCATGAGGCGCAGCGGATTTCGGTGCGGACCATGCCGTGCGAATTGTCGGTGATCTCGGTGAGCGCGCCGGGCGAGACCGCCTCGAAGAAACTCGGCCAGCCGCAGCCGGCATCGAATTTCGTGTCCGAGCGGAACAGCGGCGCGCCGCAGCCCACGCAGCTGTAGGAGCCGCCCTGGAAGCGGTCCCAGTGCGGCCCGGTGAAGGGGCGCTCGGTGCCGGCCTGGCGCATGACGTGAAACTGCGCGGGCGTCAGGCGCGCGGCCCACTCCGCCTCGCTCAGTTCCAGCCGCGCGGGGCATTCGGTCTGCCCGGCGTCGTCCATGTCGTGCTCGTCCATGTCGTGTTCGCTCATGTCAAACCTTTCCCTTTCCGGCCCATGCGCCAATCCGCCGCAAGCCCGTCCTGCATAGATCGTGGCTGCCGCGCCTTGCGCAAGCCGCCCGCGCACACGAAGTGTTGAGGGCCGCTTGCCGGTCGCAGGCTGTCTGTCCGTCGGCGGCGCGTACAGCCGCGGATTTTTGCGGGCGCGGCACTGTATAGCGGGCGCCTTCGACTGTGTCCGCCATCGCGTTGAGGCTTGAATCCGAATGCCCGGCATGGGGAAAAGTACCACGCCTGAGCGTCTCGACAGCATTTTTTAACAGAACCGGCAATAGCTTGGCGCCATGGAATCTTGCACATTGGCGCGCTGGCGTATATTGCACCATGACTTCTATCGGATAACAAGTTGGCCGGGTGGGGCTTGCGTGAATCCCCGAGCGAGCCAACGGGAAGATCTTTCAGGGACCGCGGATGGCGCTTTTCGGGATGGATGAAACAGTTGTCGCCGTGCTGGCGCCCTTTGCGGCAGCCGCTGTCGCCCCGGTGCTGACGCGCTACCTCAAACACAATGCCGCCTGGGTCCTGGCGACCGTACCGGCCTTGATTTTCATACACTTCCTGGGATTCCTCGACCCCGTGTCGCATGGCGAGACGGCGCGCGTCGGCTATTCTTGGGTGCCGGCCTTCGGGGTCAATTTCAGCTTCTTCATGGACGGGCTGTCGGTACTCTTCGCGCTGCTGATCTCCGGCATCGGCACGCTGATCGTGCTCTATTCCGGCGGCTATCTGCAGACCCATGAGCACCTGGGGCGATTCTTCTCGTTCATCCTGCTGTTCATGGGATCGATGCTCGGCGTGGTGCTGTCGGACAATCTGATCACGCTTTTCATATTCTGGGAATTGACGTCGATCACCTCGTTCCTGCTGATCGGCTTCGATCACCTGCGCACGGCCTCGCGCCGCGCCGCCCTGCAGGCACTGGTGGTCACCGGCGGCGGCGGGCTGGCGCTGCTGGCGGGCCTGCTGCTGATCGCCTCGGTGACCGGCGAGATGGAGATGTCGGCGGTGCTGGCGTCGGGTGACGTGCTGCGCGACAACGCGCTCTACATGCCGATTCTACTGCTGGTGCTCGGCGGCGCGTTCACCAAATCGGCGCAGTTCCCGTTCCACTTCTGGCTGCCCAACGCGATGGAGGCGCCGACCCCGGTCTCCGCCTACCTGCATTCCGCCACCATGGTGAAG
>JBFHII010000522.1:0-1736 GCA_041596535.1 Breoghania sp.
ACGGATCGAACGGGTCGCCCGCCTTCAACTCGGCCACGCCCTGGGTGTAGCGCTCCATGAACGCGTCGTAGATCTCGTCGGCGATGATCATCCGCTTGGACGACACGCAGACCTGCCCGCCGTTCCAGTGGCGTCCGAACACGGCCCATTTCACGGTTTTTTCGAGGTCGGCATCGGCAAGCACGATGAAGGCATCCGCGCCGCCAAGTTCCAGCGTCGATTTCTTGAGCGCCTTGCCGGCGGCCTCGGCGACAACCGCGCCAGCGCCCTCCGACCCGGTCAGCGCCACGCCCCGCACCAGCGGGTGCGCGATGATGGTCTCGACCTGTTCGTGCGTCGGGTAGAGGTTGATGAAGCAGTCCTTCGGCAACCCCGCCTCCAGCATAAGCTTCTCGGTCGCGGCCGCACTTTGCGGCACGATGCCGGCGTGTTTCAGCAAGATGGTGTTGCCCGCCGAAATCTGCGGCGCAATGATCCGTGCGACCTGGTAGTAGGGGAAGTTCCACGGCTCGACCGCCAATAGCACGCCAAGCGGTTCATGCTCCAGCACCGCCTCGCCCTCGGCGGGGTCGGCCACCGGCAGCTTCTCGGGTTGCAGAAGCCGTTCAGCGTTGTCGGCGTAATACTCGAAAATCCCCGCCGAGATTTCGATCTCGCCTTTCGCTTCCGCTGTCACCTTGCCCATCTCGAGCGTCAGCAACCGGGCATATTCATCCGCGTCCTTGCGCAGCAGTTCGGCGGCCTTGCGCATGACTTTCGCGCGTTGTGCGAAGGGGGTTTTTCTCCAGGACTGAAACGCCTTATCCGCAGCTTCGATCGCCTGGATGATCTCTTCATCGGTGGCTTCGGGGAAGGTTTTCACGACTTCGCCCGTGAACGGGTTGGTGGTTGCATACGACATGACCGTCTCCTTGACGTGATTTCATGCCAGCCCTCCAAGGGCGCCGGCCAGCCGGCAACGGTGGAGCACTGGCAGATAATATATCTGGATTACGCCTTTGCCCCGTCCGTCGATTGACATCCGTCAATTCGCGGCCACCCTGATGTGACATGTCCGTGAGGTGTTCTGCGGAACATGGTGGCGCGTGTTGCGTGGCGCGGTCCGTCTCCGGCAGCCTTTGAGCCGCGCCCGGCGCGCCACCCTTCATCACCCCGGAGCCGCCCGCCTGCCCGCGCTCTTGAATCAGGCGCGCGCAGGTCAGCGGAAAGGACAGGCCAACGGAAAGGAGATGCCCCAATGCGCGCCATGATCCTCGACCACGCCAATCAACCGCTCAGGCTCGACCCTGACATGCCCATTCCCGAACCCGGCCCGCAGGATGTGCTGCTTCAGGTCCATGCCTGCGCCGTCTGCCGCACCGATCTGCACATCGTCGACGGCGAGCTGGAGCATCCCAAGCTGCCCCTCATTCCCGGCCACGAAATCGTCGGCACAATCCGCGAAGTCGGTGCCGCCGTAACGGGCCTCAAGGTCGGCGACCGCGTCGGCGTGCCGTGGCTGGGATGGACCTGCGGAACATGCGACTATTGCACCAGTGGCCGCGAAAACCTGTGCGAACACGCGCGTTTCACCGGATATGACATCAACGGCGGCTACGCCGAATATGCCGCCGCCAACGCACGCTTCTGTTTCCCCATCCCTGACACCTTCTCCGATGTCGAGGCCGCGCCGCTGCTCTGCGCCGGGCTGATCGGCTACCGCGCCCTGCGCATGGCTGGCGATGCCAAGCGGCTCG
>JBFHII010000523.1:0-1661 GCA_041596535.1 Breoghania sp.
AAGATGTCGACAGCCGGCACGTCGCCGACATAGCGGGTCAGCGAGGCGACACCCATCTCGATGGCGCCCGAGCCCACCGCCTGCGGCACTTCCTTGTCCTTGTAGAGCTGCGCGGAATCGTAGATCTCGACCGCGATATCGCCGTTGGAGATCTTCTCGACCTCCTCCTTGAACACCAGCATGTTCTGGCCGAGATGGCTCTTCATCGGCAACTGCAGCGTGACGCGCAGGGTCGTCTGCTCAGCCCGGGCGGACGTGGCGGAAAACGGCATGGACAGTGCAAGTGCTGCGGCTCCGGCAAGAGCCAGACGGGTCAGTTTCATCGGTTTTCCTCCCTGGAAACGGTCGGGTCAGGTTCGACCCTGATGTCGTGCACGCATTTCGCGCGTCAGTGAAGCGCAAGACTAGACCGCTGAAATGCGCGTGTGCAATCGCGGATATGACGGTGCATCAACAATAAATCAGCAACGGCGTCAAGGCGCCGTTGGACCTACCTGTTTGCAGTGGCGCGGCTGGTGATCGCCTCGAGCTGCCCGGCCCAGGCGACATGCCGGGACGCTGCCGCGCGCGCCGGACGATCCGTTTCAATCATGTCGCGTGCCTTTTCTTCCCGCGCCGCATCGCGCTCCTCGCTGCCCGGTCCGAACAGATAGGTCCCGCCCGCCCCGTAGGCGAGATACTTGAGCCGATCGAAGACCTTGGCGAGATCCACGTCGATGACATCGACCGCGGTGGTGCCTACCTTCAGGTGGAAGGAGGCCTTGTTGGTGCCGGCGTTGATCGCAACTTTCTCGATCGAGAACCTGGGTTTCCACGTCTTCGCCTGCGCGTCCAGCGCACCGGCAAGTGCCGTCTCGAACTCGGCTTCCGGGATTTCGCGTCCCGCGAGCGGCGCTGTCGCCTGCTGAAAGAAGGCCGCCACATCGCCCGCCGCCCGGTGCTCCGCGGAGATCTCGTCTGCGTGTGGGTCCGGAGCGGAAAAAAGGCGAACAACCTTGCCGTCCCTGAGGCCATAGAGAACCCCATCGGCCTGGCCGGCGCCGGTCAATGCGTCGAGCGTGGCAATGTCGAGACGCGACGCCGTCGCAGCCGCCCGCAGAAGGTCTTCGCCTGGCAACACCGGTCTGGACACGCACGTCGGACAGGCAAGCGCCAGGGATTCACGAACGCCGGCACGCGCCTTGAGCGTCATGAATGCATTCGCAAGGACCTCGGGCGTCGGCAGGTCGTCGCCAACCAGAACGCCATATTCCTCGACGATCCGCTTGAATCCGGGCAGCAGTTCATCGACGGTTTTCGGAGGCTTGGGCGTCGGGGGAAGGGTCTTGACGAGCCGGCTGAACACCGCGCTGCCGACCTCATCCAGCCACTTGAGCGGCACCGCGCCCGCCGGCACCGTCCAGCTGGATGCCCAAACCAAGGCCACGGCCAGCGCCAGACTGCCCAACGTGCGTGCGGATGCCCGTCCGAACCACTGTGCCATGTCGCCGCCTCCCCGCGCGCCTGCCGGCGCATCCGAATGCGGGCACGAGTTTACACGATGGTACCCCGCCCCGACAATTCAACCGGGGCGACCGCTTTCAGGCCGGCCGCTTGAACGCCGCCCGCTCCGCCTCCACCGCATCGCGGCAACAGCATCCTTCGAGGTGATCGTTGACCAG